>DATBAJ010000054.1:0-24738 GCA_036271575.1 Gammaproteobacteria bacterium | reverse complement strand
ACGCGCACGATGCCGTCGGTCACGCTCACCACCGTGCCGACGTTGCGGGCTTCCGCCTCGCCGTCGAACTTCTCGATGCGCTGCTTGATGAGCTGGCTGATCTCGGAGGGATTGAGTTGCATAAGAGGATCCTTAAAGCCTTAAATTGCTTTTTCAATACGATTGAAATGCGTCTTTTGCTCCCTGGCGGCGTTGCGGCTGACCTCGGAATCCTCACGTACTAAAGAGTACGCTCCGGTTCCTCGGTCATCCGCGCCTTGCCAGTGAGCAAAATCCATCATTTCTTGAACACCTTCACCATTCAGTTGATCAGAGACGCCGTGAGGCGCTCCAGCTTCTCGCGCACCGACCCGTCGATGACCAGGTCCCCGGCGCGGATCACCGCGCCGCCGATGAGCGTCTTGTCTTCCACGTACTTGAGCGTGATCTTGCGGCCGAGCTTCTTGTGCAGGGCCTCAGTCAGGCGCTTCTGCTCTTCCGCCGGCACCGGCATGGCCGCCACCAGTTCCACTTCCAGGGTGTTCTCCGCCTCGGCGCGCAGGCGCTCGTAGTCGGCGGCGATCTCCGCCAGGAGACCCAGGCGGCGGTTATCCGCCAGCAGGCTCACGAAGTTACGGGCTTGCTGGTCCAGCTTCTCCCCGGACTTGCTCGCGAGCTCCGAGAGCACTTCTGCGCGTACCGCTGGAGCGGCTTTGGGCGAAGTCAGCATGGCCTTCACGCTGGCATCGGCGCTCAGGGTAGCTAAGGTCGAGAGCACCTTGCTCCAGCGGTCGAAGGCGCTCTTGTCGCGCGCGAGCTCGAACACCGCGCGGGCGTAGGGACGTGCCAGGGTGAGGTTCTCGGCCATGGGCTTGCCTTAGTGGATCTGGCCGGCGAGTTCGTCGAGCAGGGCCTTGTGGGCCTTGGCGTCGATCTCGCGCTCGATGATGCGCTCGGCGGCGCTCAAGGCCACCTTGGCTACTTCGCCACGCAACGCGTCCTTGGCCCGGTTCAGCTCCATCTGGATCTCCGCCTTGGCGGCCTCCACCTGGCGCTGACGCTCGGCCTGGGACTCCTTACGAGCTTCTTCCAACAGATGCGAAGCCTGTTGGTTGGCGACGTTGACCGCTTCCGCGGCCTTGCCGCGCGCTTCCTTCAGGATGACCCCGGCCTCGTCATGGGCCTTGGCCAACTCCTGCTTGCCGCGCTCGCCGGCAGCCAGGCCGTCGGCGATGGTCTTCTCACGTTCGGACATCGCACCCAGCAGCACGGGCCACACCCATTTCATGGTGGCCCATACGAACAGTCCGAAGGCGAACATCTCGGCGAACAGCGATGCGTTCAGGTTCACTGTAGTGATCCTCGGTTCAGATCAGTCCGGGTTACTTCGCGCCCGCGGCCGTGGCAGCAGCCGAAGTGACGGCGCCGACGAACGGGTTGGCGAACACGAAGAACAGCGCGAAGCCGATGCCGATCATGGCCACGGCGTCGAGCAGGCCCGCCACCAGGAACATACGGCCCATAAGCATGCCGCCCAGTTCCGGCTGGCGTGCGCAGCCTTCCAGGAACTTACCGCCCAGGATGCCGAAGCCGATGGCGGTGCCGAAGGCGCCCATGCCGAAGATCAGGCACACGCCCAGCGCGGTGAGGCCCTGGACGTTGGCGATGGAAGTGACGATATCCATGAAAATCTCCTTACAAGAAACGCGAGTTGATGAATGGGTCAGTGTGCGTGCGAATCGTGGACGGTGTGCGCCATGCTGAGATACACGACGCTCAGCATCATGAAGACGAACGCTTGGATGGTGATCACCAGCAGATGGAAGCCGGTCCAGACGAAGGACAGCGGCCACTGGCCCCAGGCGGGCAGCATGGCGATCAGGATGAACAGGATCTCGCCGGCGAACATGTTGCCGAATAACCGCAAGGACAGGGACAGCGGCTTGGAGACGGTCTCGACGATGTTCATCAGGATGTTGAACGGCGCCAGCGCGATCTTCACCGGCAGGTTCGGACCTTCGAAGGGATGGGTCACGAACTCCTTGCCGTAACCCAAGATGCCCTTCTTGCTGAAGCTGTAGTACAAGGTCAGCACGAACACGCCCAGGGACAGGCCGAAGGTCATGTTCATGTCGTTGGTGGGGACGACCTTGAGGTACACCTGCTCCGGATCCGCATGGAAGGCGTGCACACCGATGAACTGGGCGAAGCGCGGCAGCAAGTCCACCGGCAGCATGTCCATGAAGTTCATGGCCCAGATCCACACGAAGATGGTGATGGCCAGGGGCGGGATCACGGGGTTGTCGAACTGGAACACCTGCTTCACGTTGTCGTGGATCCAGTTCAGGATCAACTCGACGAAGTTCTGCCAGCGGCCCGGTACGCCCGAGGTGGCGCGACGCGCGGTGAAGAACATGGCGAAGAACAGCAGGCTGCCGATGCCGACCGAGAAGATCAACGTATCCACGTTCAACGACCAGAAGCCGTGGCCCACCGTCCAATAGCTGAGGTGGTGGTGGATATATTGAGTAGGTGTGATGCCGGTGCTGTCGCTCATCTTTCCTGTCCGATTGCGCTTCTGATGTAACCGACCCAGTAAGCCGCCAGGGCGGCCATGAAACCCAAGATCAGCGGCAGGAACGCCGCGTGCAAAACCTTGATGGCGACGGCGAACAAGAACACCGTGGCCGCGAACTTGAAGGCCTCACCGAGCACCAGACGCCCCAGCATCCGCTTGGGATCGCGCTCCGGCCTGCCGCCGAACACCCGGGCCGCCATCAGGAGGCTGGGCAAGGCCGCAGTCAGGCCACCCAAGAAAGCCCACTCACCGGTCTTCGGACCACCCGCCAGGACGCCGAGAATCCCCGCCAGGAAGGCTGCCAGGAACTGCCAGCCCACGACCTGGAACGCGCTCTTACGCGCGTCTTCGAGATAGCCGGCCATCGCATCCCCGTCTTAGGGCAAAAAAAGAGCCACTCCGTCAGCGTGTGGCCATCCTAAACCCCAAGCCCCAGTGAGCCGCCTATTCTAGCGACCCAGGGAGGTACCTTCAATGAAAATAATCGGAAATTAAGCCCTTAGAACAAGGGCCTGCGCTATTTGATATGCGCCAGGATGCCGTCCAGTTCGTCCAGGCTCGAATAGTGGATCACGAGCTTGCCACCCTTGCCCTTGCCCTCGATGACCACCTTGGCCCCCAGCTTGTCCATGAGCTGCCGTTCCAGGCGGCCCACGTTCGGGTCGGTCTTCTTGCCCGGGGGCATCCGGGTCTCCCCGGCTTCCTTCAGGCGGTTGCGGACCAGCTTCTCGGTATCCCGGACCGTGAGACCCCGGTCCACCACCCGCCGCGCGGCGTCGGTCTGAGCCGGGCCCTTGAGAGCCAGGAGCGCGCGGGCATGGCCCATCTCCAGGGCGCCCTGGCGCACCAGGTCCTGGACCTCGCGGCTCAGTTCCAAGAGGCGCAGGAGGTTGGTCACGGCGGCGCGGGAGCGGCCCACGGCCTCGGCGGCCTCCTGATGCGTCACGCTGAATTCCGCGATCAGCCGCTGCATGGCTTCGGCTTCTTCCAGGGGATTGAGGTCGGCGCGCTGGATATTCTCGATGAGCGCCATGGCGATGGCGGTGCGGTCCGGGACGTCGCGTACCACCGCCGGCACGGTCTCGAGGCCCGCCATCTGCGCCGCGCGCCAGCGCCGCTCGCCGGCGATGATCTCGAAGCGTCGCTCGCCCAGCGGGCGGACCACGATCGGTTGCACCACACCCTGCTGCTTGATGGATTCCGCCAGTTCCTTGAGCGCCTCTTCCTTCATGTCGCGGCGCGGCTGGAACTTGCCGCGCTGCATCTGGTCCAGAGGGATCTGGCGCAGCTCGCCATCCGCCCCGGGCTGGCCGGTGATGGGCGCGAGCGCCGCCTCGCCGCCCAAGAGGGCGTCGAGTCCGCGGCCTAGACCTTTGCGCTTGGCTGGCACTTACAGAGGGCTCCGGAAAAGGGTGGGCATTCTAGCAGCAAGCATGCGGCGCGGAGGCATTTGACCCTACTGCAGGGTCGGAGCCTGCTTCTCGTTGCGCCTGAGCATCTCGCCGGCGAGCGCGAGGTAGGCCAGCGCGCCGCGGGAGGTAGCGTCATGCTGCAGGGCCGGCAGGCCGAAGCTCGGCGCCTCGGCGAGGCGCACATTGCGCGGTATCAGGGTGTTATAGACCTTGTCGCCGAAATGCATGATGAGCTGGGCCGACACTTCGTTGGCCAGATTGTTGCGCGGGTCGAACATGGTGCGCAGCAGGCCCTCGATCTCGAGCTTGGGATTCACGGTCTGCTTCAGGCGCTCCACTGTCGCCACCAGCGCCGAGAGTCCTTCGAGTGCGTAGTACTCACACTGCATGGGGATGAACACCCCGTCCGCAGCGGTGAGTGCGTTCAAGGTGAGCATGTTCAGGGACGGCGGACAGTCGATGAGGATGTAGTCGTATTCGGCGCGCAGCGGCGCGAGCGCATCCCGCAGCCGGGTCTCGCGCTTGTCGGTGGTGAGCAGATTCACTTCCGCGGCGGTGAGGTCGCCGTTGCCGGGCAGGAGGTCATAGCCCGCGGCTGCCAGCTTCAGTACCGCCTGGGCCGCCGGCACTTCGCCCATCAGCACCTCATAAGCGCCATTCTCGATCTCGTGCTTGTTGACCCCGCTGCCCATGGTGGCGTTGCCCTGGGGGTCGAGATCCATGAGCAGCACGCGGCGCTTGGTCGCGGCCAGGGATGCAGCCAGGTTGATGGCGGTCGTGGTCTTGCCGACGCCGCCTTTCTGGTTGGTGACTGCCAGGATCTTGGCCATGGACGCAGAGGTACGAAGAGAGGGACGGAATGGGGACTATATACGTTTTGCCGCTCAGCCGGCCTGCTTTTCCAGCTCGACGAGACAGCGCTCGGCGTCCAGGCCCGGCACATCGAGGGGATGCACCGCCACCAGACGGAAGCCCGGAGGCAGGGCGGCTATCTCTTCCGTTGGATCGGTACCTTTCATGGCCAGCAGGCGCCCACCCGGCGCCGCGAGGCCGCCCGCCAGCCTGGCGAAATCAGCCAGCGAGGCGAAGGCCCGGCTCAACACCAAGGCGAAGGGCACCGCCGGGCGGTACGCCTCGGAGCGGGCCTGCACCACCTCCACGTTGGGGAGCTTGAGTTCCGCCACCGCCTGGGTGACGAAGCGGGTCTTCTTGCCGTTGCTGTCCAGGAGCGTGAAGCGGGCCTCTGGGCGGGCGATGGCCAGCGGGATGCCGGGCAGACCGGCGCCGGTGCCCACGTCCGCGCACGGGCTTGCGGCGATGAACGGCAGCACCGCCAGGCTGTCCAGCACGTGTTTGGTGAGCATCTCACCGGGATCGCGGATGGCCGTGAGGTTATAGGCCTGGTTCCAGCGTTCCAACAGATCCACGTAGCGCAGCAGCTGGGCCTCCCCGCCCGTGGGCAGGCTTACGCCTAAGGCCTGCAGCCCCGGCGCCAGGGACCGTCGCCAGTCACCCGCCATGCTGTTGCTCCGCGTGCATGCTCCACCCTACCATGCGACCCCAGCCTCCCCGTTCCCATGAGTCCAGGCCATGAAGAAGCAGCCCGCAGACACCGCCGCCAATGCTATTTTCGAAGGTATCGAAGGCCGCAGCACCGCCGACGACTTCCTGGGCGTGATCGGCAACCACCATGTGCAGCTCTCCGCCATGGCGGACGTGAAGGCCAACATCATCATCACCGCCTCGTCCATCGTACTCACGCTGGCCCTCAGTCACTTCGGCGATCCGGGTTACCGCACCACGGTGCTGCTGCTGCTGCCCTTCGTGACCCTGGCGCTCTTGTTCGCCGTCATCGCGGTGCTGCCCAAGCACAAGCCCATCGTCTGGCTCGAGGGCCAGCCCAAGCCTTCCAGGTTCAACCTCATGTTCTTCGGCCACTTCGCCGAGCTCTCCAAGGAACGCTATCTCAGGGAGATGGCGCATCTCCTGAAAGATGACCGGAGCATCTACGAAGCCATGTGCGAAGACATCTACGGCATCGGCCATTACCTGGAAGCCTACAAATACCGCTTCCTGCGCTGGTCCTATCTGTGCTTCCTGCTGGGCTTCATGCTGGCGGCGGGGTACTCAGCCCTGCGCCTGCTCTAGGAGAGCAGCAGGAACGACGAGTTATAGAGGAAGTGCGCCAGCATGCCCGGCCACAGTGATTTGTAGCGCAGCCGCAGGGCCACCAACACAGCACCCAGGAAACCGATCACCAGGAAGCCGGGCCACCAGCCCGCTTTGTCCGGCGCATGCAAGGCCATGAATAGCAGAGTGGTCACGACTCCCGCCCAACGTATGCCCCAGCCGCGGGCCAGCGCCGCAAAGAACGCGCCGCGGAACACGAACTCCTCCACAAGCGGCGCGCCAAGCACCGCCAGGGCCTGGACCACCAGACGCGGGAAGCCCGGCGTGTCCAGGAGCTTGGACATGGGGCCGGTGAGTTTGCTGGCGTCCGGCGGCAGGACCGCCACCATCAATGAGGCGAAGGCGACAGCCGACAAAGCGGCCAGTACGCCGGCACCGTAGGCACGAAGCTTGGGCGCGCGCCAGGCCACGGCGGTCGCCTCGCCGCGGCGCAACAAAGGCCGCGCCTGATGCCGGACGTAGAACCATGCCCACAGTGCTGAAACCAGGAACCCCAACAAGGCGGCGCAGGCCACTACGTTCGCGTCGTGAGAAGGATGGGCCGGCGGCGGCAGGTGATGCAGCCTGGCTTGCACGCCGAGGCTGACGCTCCAGATGGCATACACGGTCATGTTGCCGGACAATTGCGCCACGAGATAACCCGCCATCAGCCACAGACCCTGCCAGGGCCCGAACTTCACGCCGGACTCGGACACCGCCTGGGGCATGGGATCAGGAGCGCGCGATCGTGGTGGGCGGCGCCACGCGCATCACCTCTTCGACCGTGGTGACGCCCTCCGCCACTTTCTGCGCGCCGCGCAAGCGTAGCGGCTTCATGCCTTCCTTGAGCGCGGCCTCGCGCAGCGCGTCGAGGTCGAGCCGCTCCGTGACCAAGGGCTTGAGCTTGGCTGTGAACTGCAGCATCTCGTAGAGGCCGATGCGGCCCCGGTAGCCAGTGTTGCGGCATTCCAGGCAGCCCACCGCTTCATAGACCTTGCGCGGCTTCTGCACTTTCCAGGGGCTGACCAGCATCTCCCAGTCCGCGTCCTCGATCTCGCCCGCACGCTTGCAGTGCGGGCAGAGCGTGCGCACCAGGCGCTGGGCGATGATCCCAAGCAAGGTGGACTGGAGGAGGAACGGCTGTACGCCCAGATCCAGCAGCCGGCTTACTGAAGACGGCGCATCGTTGGTGTGCAGCGTGGAGAACACCAGGTGACCGGTGAGTGCCGCCTGCACCGCCATGTCGGCGGTCTCGGCGTCGCGGATCTCGCCGATCATGATGATGTCCGGGTCCTGCCGCAGCAGGGTGCGCACACCGGCAGCGAAGCTGAGATCGATGCTCGCATGCACCTGCATCTGATTGAAGGCGGGCTCCACCAGCTCGATGGGATCTTCCACCGTGCACACGTTGACCTCGGGCTTCGCCACCTGCTTCAGCGTGGAGTAGAGCGTGGTGGTCTTGCCGGAGCCGGTGGGGCCCGTCACCAGGATGATGCCATGGGGCTGCTCGATGAGCGCGTCCCACAGCTTCTGGTCGGTCTCGGTGAATCCCAGCGCACGGAAGTCCTTTAGCAGCACCGACGGATCGAAGATGCGCATCACCAGCTTCTCGCCGAAAGCGGTGGGCATGGTGGAGAGACGCAGTTCCACTTCGGTGCCGTCCGGGGAGCGGGTCTTGATGCGTCCGTCCTGGGGGCGGCGCTTCTCGGCGATATCCATGCGCGCCAGGATCTTGATGCGGCTGGTCACCGGCATCAGCACCGCCGGAGGCAGCTGGTAGACCTGCTGCAGCACGCCGTCGATGCGGAAGCGGATCAGGCCCTGGTCGCGACGCGGCTCCACGTGGATGTCGCTGGCGCGCTGGTCGAAGGCATACTGCAAGAGCCAATCCACGATGCTGACGACGTGCTGGTCGTTGACGTCCAGCTTGCCGGAGCGGCCTAGCTCGATCAGTTGTTCCAGGTTCTGGATGCCGCCGCCCGCCGGCAGGTCCGCGTTCTGCTTCTCCGCGCCCAGCACAGAGCGCGAGATGGAATAGAACTCCACCAGGAAGCGGGCGATGTCCTCCGGGTTGGCGATGACGCGCCTGATCTGCTTCTTCTGGGCCTGGGCGATCTCCAGCTCCCACTCCTGCTCGTAAGGCTCGGCGGTGGCGAACACGATCTCTTTCGGCGTCACCTCTACAGGCAGTATGTTGTAGCGGGAGGCATAGGGCAGGGACACCACGCTGGTGATGCGCTGGACATCGAGCTTCAAAGGATCGATGCGCGCATAGGGCAGGCCGGTGCGGGCCGCGAGCCACATGCTTAAGGAGTCCACGCTCAGCGGCAGGTTGGGTGGGCGCTCGTCGTTCCAGCCGCGCTTGCCCAATATCAACAAGGGGTGCTTGTCCTTGTAGGCGCCACGCGCATCCAGACCGCTCAGCAACTGCGCCTTGTCGGCGCTCACCACGCCGTCCGCCACCAGCCAGCCCAGCACTTCGGCGAGGGTCAGCTTGTGGGGCGTGATGCGGGTCTCGCGGGCACTGGACATGCGCCAGAGTGTACGCGCCCCGGAGGGCGCTGCTCAACGTGATGTGGAAAAGGTCTTCCTGGCCTTTTCAAACGACGGTCCAGTACACGCCCGGACCGCCTGCGCCCATCGATACGAGGACGTTCGATGGCGGGCGATACATCCCTGTACCGCCGTGCTTCTTTCACAGCAGATGGTTCGGATCACTTAAGACCAGCGGCGTCGCTTTGCCGGTCTTGATGTCCACGCTGACAATACGGCCATGGTCGGTGTCGGCCACGTACAGAGTATCGCCGCCGACGCTCAGGCCACCCGGTTCTTCCAGGAGCTCGCCGCCCACCAGGGTGGTGACGGACTTCCTGGACGGGTCCAGCACCTTGATCTTGCCGTTGTAGGTGTCGGCGATGTAGATGCGGCTGTCGTGCCAGGCCACGCCGAGATCGTGTTGCAGGCGCACTTCGTCGCCCACACCATCCACGTCGCCGAAGGTGAAGAGGCCCAAGCCGACCAGCGTCTTGACCCTTGCCGTGAACATCCCCCCGCCGATGACAGTCTTGATCCGCGCGGTATTGCCCCTGAGATCCACGGCCCGTACGGCGCTCGCCTCCGGGTCCGCCACATACAGCGTGCTGCCATCGGTGCTGAGGCCGCTCGGCTGGGCGAAGCTCGCATCCGCGAGCGCGCCGTCGTCTATGCCCTCGCGGCCGGAACCGGCGAAACGCTGGATCTCCTGTTTCGCGGGGTCATAGGTCCAGAGCTGGTGCTGGCCGGCCATGGCGATGTACACGAGGCCGTTGTACGCCAGCACGTCCCAGGGCGTGTCGAGTTCCGACTTGGCGGCCGGCTGGTCGCCGTCCTCCATATACGTCTGCCTGCCGTCGCCGGCGACGGTGGTCACGACGCCGCCCTTCAGGTCCACGCGGCGCAATGCGCTGTTGTCTGTGTCAGCCACATATAAGGTGTCCGCGTCGAACAGCGTCAGACCCTGGGGGTAGTGGAACTCCGCCGCGCCGTAGGCGCCGTCCTTCAATCCCGGCTTGCCGTCGCCGATCACGGCGGTGACCTTGCCTTCCAAGTTAGTCACCACGATGCGGTCGTGGTTGGAATCGGCGATGAACAGCCGGCCACCCTTCACATCCGCCAGCACCTTGCCCGGATACAAGAGTTGAGTGTTGGGCATCTTGTCGTGCAGGCCCGCGAACCACAGGGGCTTGGTATCGAGCTGCTTCTTGGCGGCGAACTCCGTGGTGAGTGTGCCGATCACCTTGTCCATGAGTTCATAGTGCCCTTCGCCGGACACCTGTCCCACCACGTTGCCGGCGGGATCGATGAGGGTGACGGTCGGCCAGCCCTGGGCGCCGTACTCGTCCCATACTTGCAGCTGGTTGTCGTTCACCACTGGATGTTCGAGGCCGTAGCGCTGCACCACCGCGGCGATGTGCGCGGTCTTGCCCTCGGTGGCGAACTTGGCCGAATGCACGCCGATGATCACGAGACTGGTCGGATATTTCGCTTCCAGCTTCTTGAGATCGGGGATGATGTGGAAGCAGTTGATGCAGCCGTAAGTCCAGAAATCCAGCAGCACCACCTTGCCCCTGAGCTGCTTGATGCTGACGGGTTTGCCGCCGGTATTGATCCAGTCGAGGCCCGCGGGGAAGTCCGGCGCCGGCGTCGTGCCCAGATACTGCTCCGGCATGCCCGCGGCAGCGGCCAGGAGCGGCGCTGAACTGCCGGTGTAACGGAACGCCGCCAGGATGGCGCCCGCCACCAGTAATAGGGTGATGAATACGGTAGTTCTTTTCACGATGCGCACCAGGGCTTTCAGTATCTTCATGGGATGGCCGATTGGGGGGTCATGCAGCAAGAGACCCGCCGGAGCGGGGGCTTATTTCACGGCGCGGCGAAGATCAGGCTGCAACAGGTGACGCCGCCCTCCGCCTTCTCGGTCTCGGACATGTCCACCACATGTAGCTTCAAGCCACGCTGTTCCAGGCGTTCGCGGGTGCGGGGGAAGGAGGTCGGATAGATGAGCGCGTCGCCCACGCGTACTGCGTTGGCGGCGGGCGGCTCCGACAGGTCCACTTCGATGAAATCTGTGTCCTTGAAATCGGAGGTGTGCACCCACGCCGGATTGATGAGCAGGGTGTCCTCCGCCACCTGGGTCACGGCGGTCTTGAGATGCAGGCAGCCGTGCAGCTCCACGCCCTCGACCCGGTAGCCGTAAGGTTTGAGATGGTCCCGCAGTTGCTGGATGCCCTCCTTGCTGCTGCGCGCCGAGAGACCCACGTACACGCGCCGGCCTGCTACCAGCACGTCGCCGCCGTCCAGGGTGCCGGGTGCTTCGACGTAAGCCAGCTTGCGGTGACGCGCCAGGGCCGCGGCGCTGGAGTCCACTTCCGCGCGGCGCGATTCGGCGCCGGGCCGGGTGATGATCGCCACCTCGTCCAGCACCACCGCTGTGTCCTCGACGAACACCGCATCCGGGTTCTCCGGCAAGGGCGGCAGGGTCTCCACACGGCAACCCAGTGATTCCAGCGTGCGCGCGTAATGCGCATGCTGTTCCCGCGCCTTCTCCAGGTCGATGGCGACCCGCTGCTGAAAACTGAGTTCGCAGCGTTCCAGCGAGGGGCTCACATCCCGGATCAGGGCTATACGCGACATTTGGGCCGTGAATCAGTGAATTATCCTGTCCGAACTATGTCTTTTTTAGTAGCATCAGGCAAACCTTCAATCCGATCAGCTTCTTCCAGGGGTATCAGCATGTCTAAGGGAACTGTCGCCGTGGAACGCCGCAGCCTCGGGCTCGCCACCACCACGTCCATCGTGCTCGGCAACATGGTGGGTTCGGGCGTGTTCCTGCTGCCCGCCACCATGGCAGCCTACGGCGCATACAGCCTCATGGGCTGGAGCGTGAGCACCGTGGGCGCCCTGTTCCTG
This sequence comes from Gammaproteobacteria bacterium, assembly GCA_036271575.1. Taxonomy (GTDB): domain Bacteria; phylum Pseudomonadota; class Gammaproteobacteria; order Natronospirales; family REEB76; genus DASUBN01. The sequence goes on along the minus strand of DATBAJ010000054.1, from coordinate 13,152 downwards.
GCCTGGGTGTTCAGCAACCTGTCGCGGCGGCTGCCCAAGGCCGGCGGCCCCTATGCCTACCCGCGTGAGGCCTTCGGTGACTTCGCCGGCTTCCAGGTGGCCTGGATCTATTGGCTCTCCATCGTCGGCACCAACGCCGCTATCGCCGTGGCCTTCGCCAGCTATCTGGTCACGTTCTTCCCGTCGCTCGCCACGAACCCGGTGAGCGGCACGCTGGCAGCGCTGGCCGCCACCTGGGTGCTTACCGGCATCAACATCCTGGGCGTGAAAGCTGCCGGCCGTCTTCAGCTCATCACCGTGGTCCTGAAGCTCACGCCGCTGGTGGTGCTGGCGGTGTTCGGCATCAGCCATTTCAGCGGCGCCATCTTCAACTCCGGCCACACCACCGAGAGCCCGCTCTCGGCGATCAATAGCACCGCCGCGCTGGCCATGTGGGCCTTCCTTGGGTTGGAGTGCGCCACGGTGCCGGCGGACCACGTGAAGGACCCGGAGAAGACCATCCCCCGTGCCACGCTGCTAGGTACGGTGATCGCCGGCATCTTCTACATCGTCTGCACCTCGGTGGTGATGGGCATCATCCCCGCCGACGTGCTGGCCAAGTCCAACGCGCCCTTCGCCGACGCGGCGGCGCTGCTGTGGGGCGGCTGGGCCGGCAAGCTCATCGCGGCCACCGCGCTCATCTCCTGTTTCGGCGCGCTGAACGGCTGGATCCTGATGCAGGGCCAATTGCCACAGGCGGTGGCCAATAACGGATTGTTCCCCAAGATACTGGCGAAGGAATCCAGGTTCGGCACGCCGGTGGTGGCGCTCGTCGTCTCCAGCGTCATCGCCAGCGGCCTCCTGCTCATGAGCATGTTCGGCAGCCTGGGCGGCGGGGGCTTAGGCCAGGCACTGGTGCAGATGTTCAACATCCTGATCCTCATCACCACCTTCTTCACGCTGGTGCCCTATATGCTGTGCGCCCTGGCGGACATCGTGCTCAGCCGCCGCGACAAGCGCGCCAGCAACGTGCGCATGCGCGACGTGGTGATCGCGTCGGCCGCATTCGTGTTCGGCATCTGGGCCTGCTACGGCACCGGCAAGGATTCACTGTTCTACGGCACACTGATGCTGTTGGCGGGCCTGCCCATCTATGTATGGATGACCCGCACCGCAAAGAAGTGATGCGCGATGACCAAGAAGGCGTCGGTCGCGAGACCGGCGCCTTCTTCATTTGCGCGATGGGAAACGGTGACTTAGATCGCAGCGTTCCGATAAGCCGTCCGCACCAATTCCTGGAAATGATGCACGCCGGACTCGCGCTTGGGCGAGAGCCGCCCGGCCGTGTATACGCCGCTCGCGAGCCCCTTCTGCACCCGCTCGCAGATGCCGATGTCTTCCTTCTGCACTTCGTCGCTGAAGGCGAAATCCTCGGCGATCAACTTCTTCGCCGCGGCCGATTCCAGGTCCGTGTAGAAGTAATCGAACAGCACCCGGCAACGCCCGCTCGCCAGCGGCACCACCCGGTTGGTCTGCAGCCTTCCGGGCAGGATGTTGAGCATCAGGTTGGGATAGATGAAGTAGTAGTGGGCCTCGCCCGCCGTATAGGGCCCCTGGTCGCCAACCAGCGGGCTCTGCTGGTAGGAGTACCAGGGCGCCAGGTTAGTGGTGTATTGGCGGTAATCCAGGAGCTTGTTCAGGCCCGGATGCACATGGGGCAGGTGGTAGCCCTCGAGGTAGTTGTCCACGTAGGCCTTCCAGTTGCTCTGCACGTCATAGGCGATAGAGGAATGGAAACGGAACTTGGCCAGGTCGATGGGCCGGATGCGCTCGCGGATGCCGCCCAACAATACATCGATTTCCGGTGCCTCGCCCACGCAGGCGAACACCAGGCCCTCCCACTCCGCCGTCTTTATCCCATCCAGGTGGATGCAATTGATGTCGAAGTCTTTCGCCAGTTGCATCTCATGGGCCGCACGCAGCTGGCCTGCCAGGGTGTAGGTCCAGCCGTGGTACTTGCATTGCAACTGGTGCGCGTTGCCGTCCTGGAGCGCGAGCGGACCGGCGCGATGCTTGCAGACGTTGAAGAAGCCGCGCAACACGCCCTCGTCGCCGCGCACCAGGATGATGGGACGGCCGGCGATCTCCGCCACCACATGATCACCGGCCTTGGCGAGTTTCTCCGCGCCGCAGATGAGCTGCCAGTTCCTGGCGAAGATGGTCTCTGCATCGAAGGAATGAAACGCCGGATCGGCGTACATGTAGCCCGGCAGCGTGGATGCCTGCTCCAGCGATTTGGGCTCACAGTCCGCAGTAATCAGACTCGCAGGTCTCATCGCCCCACCGCCGGCTGGGTGACTGTCGCCACCTCCAGATGTCCGGGCCGCGTGGTACGCCAGGCGATGAACGCGGCGCAGACCAGCAACAGCGATGCCAGCAGGAACGGCGTGCCAGGCAGTCCCCAGACCGCAAAGCTGCCGATGGCGATGGCGAAACTCTGGGTGAAGAGCGTCGGACCGAAGCAGCTGGCGATACCCATGAGGCTGGAGAGCGCGCCCTGCAACTGGCCTTGCTCGGTGGGTTCGACGAGGTGCGTCATGATCCCCTGAGCGGAAGGATTGGCGATTCCCCACAGCGACATCACCGGCACGCCCACCCAGAACCAGCCGCCGGTGGGCGCGAGGCCGTAGATGGCGAAACCGGCGGCGCCGAACAAGAGCCCCAAGCCCAGTGCGCGCCGTTCACCCAGCTTGCGCACGATGGGTTTCACCAAGCCCCCCTGCACGATCACCGCGCAGCCGCCGACGCCTGCCAGCATGTAGCCCACGTGACTGCTGTCCCAGTGATAGCGATACGCCATGTACAGCACCGCGGTGCTGGGCAGCACCGCGTGGGCCAGGTTCATGAGGAACTGGGAAGTGGCGAGACCCGCCAGCATGGGATGCGAGCGCAACAACACCAATGCGCCTACGGGATTCGCGCGCTTCCAGGAGAAAGCGGCGCGCTTGTCCAGCGGCAGCGATTCCGGCAACACGAAGAAGCCGTAGGTGGCGTTCACGAGGGCAAGGCCGGCGGCCACCCAGAACGGCAGACGCGGCGCGATGTGGCCCAGCAGGCCGCCCACAGCGGGCCCGAGCACGAAGCCGACGCCGAAAGCCGCACCGATGAGGCCGAAAGCGGCGGCGCGTTTCTCTTTCGGCGTCACGTCGGCGATGTAGGCACCCGCGGTGCTGATGCTGGCGGCGCAGATACCGGAGATGATGCGACCGGCGAACAGCCAATAGAGGTTCGGCGCCACGGCCATCAACAGGAAATCGAGGCCTAAGCCGGTGCAGGAGATGAGGATCACGGTGCGCCGGCCGAAGCGGTCCGAGAGCGCACCCTGGATGGGCGAGAACAGGAACTGCATGAGCGCCCAGCCGGTACCGAACAGGCCGTAGATCTCGGCGGTACGCACCGGATCGCCCTTGAGGAAATCCTGCACCAGGAGCGGCAGCACCGGGATGATCATGCCGAAGGCCAGCATGTCTATGACCACGGTGACCAGGATGAAGACCAGCGCGGCTTTGCGGTTGCTCAAGGAGCTCTCCTGAAAGGCTGCGCCATCTTAGCCGAAGGACCCCGGCCCTAGCCGCTGATCTCGTCGTAACCACGCCGCAGGAACTGCAGGATGCAGAGCCCATGACCGAAGGGGTCAGCCAGGACAGCGATGCGGCCCCAGTCGTGGGTGCGGATATCCCCTTCCAGCACGGCGCCCGCCGCCACCGCGCGTTGTACGGCGGTATCTGCATCCGGCACGACGAAATCCAGGTGTACCGGTGTCCAGTGGCGCCCGTAGTCCCGGCGTTGCGGGAGATCCCTCGCTGCCGGGGTCCCCGCGGCCTTCAGCAGGAGATAGATGGGAGCGGTACCGCCAAGGAGTTCCGCTGCCTCGCCGCCGAAGCGCCGTCCCACCGTGAGCCCAAAGGCACGCGTGTAGAAATCGACGGCCTTCTCAAGGTCGTCCACGTCCACGTTCACCAGGAGCTCCATGCTCAGGCCTGGTCCGCCGGCTTGGTGATCTTGAAGAACGCGCGCGTATGCAGCAGGCGCGGCAGCAGGTGGTAACGCCGGCTGATCCGGCGCGCATCGGCGCCGAAGGCACGGCAGATGTCCACGAGCGTGCGCTCGCCCAGCGCCCACCAGTTGGACTTGTCGCCGCGCAGTCCATTGATGAAAGCCGCGCCGCGGTTCCAGCGGCTGCCGTAGAGCTGGGTCTCCAGCAACAGCATGCCGCCCGGGCGCAGGTTCGCGAGCGCCGCCTCCAGGGCCCGCACCGGGTTCTTGAGGTGGTAGAGCGTGCCGAAGTGGACGATGAGGTCGAAACCCGCCTCGTCGTAGAAGGTCTCGGCGTCGCCCTGCATGAAGCGGCAGCTCTCGATGCCCGCGAGCCGCGCCATGTCCGTCGCCACTTTGATGTGGCGCGGCGAGTAGTCGATGCCCAGCACCTGCATGCCGCAGCGCGACGCCAGGTACAGGCTGTTGTAGCCGGCGTTGCAGCCCACGTCGAGGGCGCGCGCATAGCCCGACAAGCTACCCACGCCCCGCTCGGCGATCTGTATCTTGCGGCTGGGGGTGGAATTGAAAGGTTTGAAGGTCTGGAAGTCCGCGCTGGACGCGCCGCAACTGAAGTCGATCCGGTGCCGCCAGGGCTCGTACTCCTTCAGGGTGCGACGCACCTCCGCGGCATCCGCCACCGCATCGATGAGCACCCGCCCATCAGTGAAGTCGATACCCATGCGATCCCCTAGTGAGCCATGGGTCTGACGAAGTCAGACGGTCCAGAGCGCCATGAAGTCGGTGACCGAAGCCACCTCGAGCTTCTTCTGCTCACCGCATAGCGCATTGATCGTGCCGCACTGGCGGGCCGAGAGCTTGCCGGCGATCGCTTTCTCAAACTTGTTGACCAGCACCGGAATGCCCTCAGCGCGGCGCTTGCGGTGGCCGATGGGGAACTCCACTTCGATGCGCTCGGTCTTGGTCCCGCCCTTGAAGAACACCTGGATGGCGTTACCTATGAAACGCTTGGCCGGATCGTAGTAATCCTGGGTGAACTTCTTATTCTCTTTGACTTCCATCTTGCCGCGCAGCTTGTCGATGCGCGGGTCGCGGGCGATGGAGTCCTCGTAGTCCTCCGCGGTGAGCCGGCCGAAGATCAACGGCACGGCGACCATGTACTGGATGCAGTGGTCCCGATCCGCCGGGTTCGCCAGTTCACCGGTCTTATCTATGATTCTGACGCCCGGCTCCTGGGTCTCGATGACGATCTTCTCGATCTGATCGATCTTGTCCTTCACCTTGGCATGCAAGGTCATGGCCGCTTCCACCGCGGTCTGGGCGTGGAATTCCGCCGGGAAGGAAATCTTGATGAGCACGTTCTCCATCACGTAGCTGCCGTAGGGGCGCTGGAACTTGAAGGGCTGACCCTTGAAGAGCACGTCGTAGAAACCCCAGGTCTTGGCGGAGAGCGCAGACGGATAGCCCATCTCGCCCTTGAGGGCCATGAGTGCATGGCGCACGGCGCGGCTCGTCGCATCGCCCGCGGCCCAGCTCTTGCGGGAACCGGTGTTGGGGGCGTGACGGTAGGTGCGCAGCGCGCCGCCGTCGATCCAGGCGTTGGATACGGCGTTCACTACGTCCTCACGGCTGCCGCCCAGCATGTGGGTGACCACCGCCGTGGAAGCTACGCGCACCAGCAGCACGTGGTCCAGGCCGACGCGGTTGTAGCTGTTCTCGAGAGCCAGCACGCCCTGGATCTCATGGGCTTTGATCATGGCCGTAAGCACGTCCTTGATGGTGAGGGGTTTCTTGCCCTCAGCCACGTTCTTGCGGGACACGTAGTCGGCGACCGCCAAGATGCCGCCGAGATTGTCCGAAGGATGACCCCATTCCGCCGCGAGCCAGGTGTCGTTGAAATCCAGCCAACGCACCATGGCGCCGATGTTGAAGGCCGCCTGCACCGGATCCAGCTCGAAGCTGGTGCCCGGGACGCGCGCGCCGCCCTTCATGGTGGCGCCCGGTACTACCGGTCCCAGGAGCTTGGTGCAGGCCGGATAGTCGAGCGCGAGCATGCCGCAGCCCAAGGTATCCATGAGGATGTAGCGCGCGGTCTTGTAGGCCTCGGCGCTCTTCACCTTGTAGTCGCAGACGTAGTCGGCGATGTCCTTGATGACCTTGTCGGGGGCGGGGCGCTTCGCAGATCGGATGTCGTGGCCGCTCATCTTCGATATTCCTTCTTACAAATATTGAACAGAACGCAGCTAAAAATTAGAGATTTTGGTCGAGTACGAGGCGCGGTGCTTTCCGAGGAGCGGAGTTACCAAATAGGTAATGAGCACCGAGGAAAGCGCCGCAACGAAGTAATCGAGCAAAAGATCAATTTTTAGCGTCTCTTTTCGATTGGAATGAACTTCTGGTCTTCGGGCCCAATGTAGTTCGCACTGGGGCGGATGATCTTGCCATCGGCGCGCTGCTCGATGACGTGAGCGCTCCAGCCGGTGGTGCGGGCGATCACGAACAGCGGCGTGAACATGGCGGTGGGTATGCCCATCACGTGGTAGGAAACCGCCGAGAACCAGTCCAGGTTCGGGAACATGTTCTTGGTCTTCTTCATCACCGTCTCGAGGCGGTCGGCGATGTCGTAGAGCTTCATGTCGCCGGCGCCCTTGGAGAGCTGCTGGGCCACCTTCTTGATCACCACGTTGCGCGGATCGCTGATGGTGTACACCGGGTGGCCGAAGCCGATGATGACTTCCTTGGCCTCCACGCGGAGGCGGATATCCGCCTCCGCCTGGTCCGGATTCTCGTAGCGGCTCTGGATCTCGTAGGCCACTTCGTTGGCGCCACCGTGCTTGGGGCCACGCAGGGCACCGATGCCGCCGGTGATGGCGGAATACATGTCGGAACCGGTGCCGGCGATGACCCGGGCCGTGAACGTGGAGGCGTTGAATTCATGCTCGGCGTAGAGGTTTAGCGAGACGTGCATGGCGCGTACCCAGGCATCCGAGGGTTCGTTGCCGTGCAACATGTGCAGGAAGTGACCGCCCACGGAGTCGTCGTCGGTCTCGACCACGATGCGCCGGCCGTTGTGGCTCCAGTGGTACCAGTAACAGAGCATGGAACCGAAGCACGCCACCAGCCGGTCCGCGATGTCCCGGGCGCCGGCAGCGTTGTGGTCGTCCTTCTCCGGCAGCGCGCAGCCCAAAGCAGATGCGCCGGTGCGCATCACGTCCATGGGGTGGCTGGAGGGCGGCAATTGTTCCAGGGCCGCGCGCACGGAGTGCGGCAGGCCGCGCAGGCCCTTGAGCTTGGCCTTGTAGGCCTTGAGCTCGGCGCGGTTCGGCAGCTTGCCGTGGATCAGGAGATAGGCCACCTCCTCGAAGTCGCACTTGTCGGCGATGTCGAGGATGTCGTAACCGCGGTAATGCAGGTCGTTGCCGCTGCGGCCCACGGTGCAGAGCGCGGTGTTGCCGGCGACTACGCCGGACAGGGCTACGGATTTCTTGGCCTTGGGGGCCGGGGTCGTCGTATCAGCCATGGGAATCTCTCCTGACGCTTGGCGTCATTTCTTCTTGCCGTCCTGTTTAAAAAGTTCGTCGAGTTTCTTCTCGTAATCCATGTAGCCGAGCACGTCATAGAGCTCGACGCGGGTCTGCATGGTATCCAGCACACCCTTCTGTGTGCCCTTGCTACGCAACTCGGAATACACCCGCTCCGCCGCCTTGCTCATGGCGCGGAACGCGGACAGGGGATAGAGCACCAGGCGCACGCCCGCATCCCCCAACTCCTGGGTGGTGAAGAGCGGGGTCTTGCCGAACTCGGTGATGTTGGCCAGCACCGGCACCTTCACCGCCTTGGTGAACTGCTTGTACTCATCCAAGGTGGTGAGAGCCTCGGCGAAGATCATGTCCGCACCCGCCTCCACATACTTGAGCGCCCGGTCCACCGCGGCCTGCTGGCCTTCCACCGCGTGGGCATCGGTGCGGGCCATGATCACGAACTTGGCATCGGTGCGACCGTCCACGGCGGACTTGATGCGATCGCACATCTCGGCGGCGTCCACCAGTTCCTTGCCGGGTCGGTGCCCGCAGCGCTTGGCCGCCACCTGGTCTTCGATGTGTAAGCCGCCGGCGCCGGCGCGGATCATCTCGGCAGCGGTGCGGGAGATGTTGAAGGCGGAGCCCCAACCCGTATCCGCGTCCACCAGCAGCGGCAATTCGGTAGCACCCGAGATGCGGCGGATGTCCTCGCAGACATCGTTCAGGGAGGTCATGCCAAGATCAGGCAGACCGAAGGAGGCGTTGGCGACGCCCGCCCCGGAGAGGTATAGGGCCTTGAAGCCCGCCCGCTCCGCCAGGAGCGACGCATAGGCGTTGATGGCGCCCGCCACTTGCAAGGGACCCTCAGCTTCGAGCGCGGACCAGAGCCGCGTGCCGGCGGAGACTTGAGCCATGACGGACCTCGTAAAGGGTTCGGTCGGGCTTCAAGGCCGGACCGGTCAGCAGCCGGCTATTTTACCGGGTTTATGGCGATTACGCCGCATCCCCGGAGGCCCGGACCAAGCCTGATCAGAGCTCATTGCGCTGCCGCGCGTCGCCTCAAATCGGGTTGGGTGATGCTCGCTGGCGGCCCGGCGTATCGTGTGAGGATAGCTGTAAACTCCGTGGCACGCTGAGCAACATATCCGATCATGAACATCAAAAAATCTCCGCTGCCCGGATCGATGCTCCTCTGGAACATCGGCCTCGCGATCTTCGTCATCGGCTATGTCGCCGTCAGTCTGTGGCTGCTCCATCCAACCTATGAAACGAATGACAACTTCACAATATTGCGGAATGCGACCGACGGTTATGTCGTCGATTACGCTGGAGTATTGCTGACAGGTCTCTGGCATCTGTTGTATGGGGCGGCTCCCGATATGCCCTGGTACGGGCTCACACTGTATTCGCTACATGCCTTGGGCATCTATACATGGCTGCAAGCCCTGGGACGCTCGTTCAAGCCTTTTTGGCTGAAGGCGGCCGTCGCACTTATTTTCCTGGCGTACTACCAGCGATTCCTGATGAAGCTTGACTACACGTCCACCGGCGCGATGCTTTGCCTGGCAGCAATCACATGGGCCTGCCTGGACGTAATGGAAAGCCGCCGGAGCAGATGGCGATTTGTCGCAGCCGGGACCGTCTTCATGCTCGGGATGCTGGCGCGGCCGCAGGCGGGTTGGGGTGCGCTCGCCTATGGCTTTCCCGTTGCGTTGGTCGCATTGGTGGGCAGTCTGCGCGACGGGATGAAGTCAGGTCCTTTGAGCCCGATATTCCGTGGGTCCTTATCCCGCGCAGACAGGCCTGCAAGCGATACGACCTCGCGCTTGAGAGCAGATGGCCATTGGCGCGGTATCGCCGTGGCAGCACTGCTATTTCTGGCGCCTGCGGCGTTAAACGGATTGTTTAATGCCAGCTACCGGCATGTCACGATGACGCCGGCGCAGACTGAATATGATGAGTTCCAGACGCTGCGCGTCAAACTCGCCCGCATGAACCGTGTGCGCAAGCGCCAGATAATCTTCAATCGACCTGTGCTCGATTCCATACACTGGACCCGCAATGATGCGTTCAGGTATTTCGGATGGGAATACTACGACGAACGGAAATACAACCCGGTGAACCTACAGGTTCTGTGGGATAACTACCACCGGGATCTACCCCGTAAGGACATCGTGCTCAATAAGCTGGAGCACAGGTTCAGCCTGTGGCCCGGGATGTTCTTGCTTTTAGCATCGATACCGCTGTTCGTGGTGGTCTTGTTGCGACGCAAGCTTCTCGGCGTCATAGGCATGACGCTACCGCTCTACTGCCTGGGCCTGAGTTCGGCGATGTACTTGTTTGTGATATTCGCCTATCGCACCGAACTCCCGTTCACGCTTGGCTTCGGATTCGCCAGCCTGACGGTGGCCGGATGGCTGGTGCTCCATGAATCGACAAGCGCGCGATACCTGCTCGCGGCTTGCATCGGCGCGGCGATCTCCCTGCCCGGCGCCTACCTGCTGCTCGCGAATGACTTCGATTCACTGCAGACCAGAATGGCGCAGGTGCAAAACGAGGAGCAAAAGCTCGATTGGCTCAATCAAAACGCAAAGGGCGCGGTAATCTTCGCCAAGGCCAACGGCGGGTTGAAACTCGGGAACCTGAGTCCACTGGATCCGTCACACCAGGAATTCGATGCGTTCAGCCTGGGTTGGGATACCTTCTCGCCGGACTTCTATCATCGGATCTCCGCTCTAGGCATAACACATGGCTATGAGATCCCCGACGCGCTCGTGGATCGGCCCGATGCCTACGTATTGGGTCCTAAGAAGTGGTGCAAGACTGTCGCAGATATGGTGGACTCTCCCAGCCCGATCCAGATTTTGACTTTGCACTCGTTCCTCGATCACACAGTGCTATGTCGCCTGACGAAGACGCCGGCCGGAACCTAGCCGTCTCTGCGCACCTTCAAACGATCTTAACGACGATACGGCCCTGGTGGCGGCCGTCCAGGACCTTGGGGAACACCGAGGGCAGTTGATCGAAGGGCACGCGTTCGTGGGCGATGAGCTTGAGCTTGCCGGGTTTGAGGTCCCCGGCGATGCGGCCCCAGACCCTGAGCCGGACTTTGCGAGGTGTCGCCATGGAGTTCACGCCCAACAGGTTCACGCCCCGCAGGATGAATGGCATCACCGTGGTGTGGAGTTCATGGCCGCCGGCGAGACCGATGCTGGCGATGCTGCCCCACCAGTCGGTGGTGCGGGTGAGCCAGGTGAGCATGTCACCGCCCACGTTGTCGATGGCGCCCTGCCACTGGATGCGCTCCAGGGGCTTGCTGCCGTAGTCGATCTCGGTGCGCAGCAGGATGCTGGAGGCGCCGAGCTGCTTGAGGTAGTCCTGGGACTCCTTCTTGCCGGTGACCGCCACCACTTCGTAACCGCGCTTGGCCAACATGTTGACGGCGATGCTGCCCACGCCGCCGGTGGCACCGGTCACGATCACGGGCTTGCCCTTCGGGCTCAGACCGTTGTGTTCCAGCTTCTCGATGGCGAGCGCGGCGGTGAAGCCGGCGGTGCCGACCGCCATGGCGCTCTCGGGCGTGAAACCCTTCGGCATGGGGATCACCCATTCGCCCTTCACCCGCGCGTACTCGGCGTAGCCACCGTCGTGGTCCTCGCCCAGACCGCAGCCGGTGACCAGCACCTTCTGACCCTTCTTGTAACGCTTGTCGCTTGAGGAGACTACGGAGCCTGCCAGGTCGATGCCGCCCACCAGGGGGAAGCGCCGCAGGATCCTGCCCTTGCCGGTGGCGGCCAGGGCGTCCTTGTAGTTGACGCTGGAGTACTGCACCCGGATCACCACCTCGCCGGGCGCGAGCTCGTCGAGCTTCAACTCCTCGAAGCGCGCGACGATCTTCTTCTCGACCTCGTGGATGCGGAACGCGGTGAAGCTCTGCATGGACGTGCCTCCGGCGAGGCCGCCATTTTCTCACAGTTTCCGCGGCCGCGACGGAGCAGCTTCAGAACAGGAAGCGCGCGCCCAGCATGAAGGTGTCGGCGTCAGAGTTATTGGAATAGGCCGCGAACACCTGCCAGTGGTAGTCGACGGTGTACAAGGCGCGCAGGCCGATGGTGTTCTCGGTGTCGCTGTTGATGTCGGTGTGGCTCACGGTGCCGTCCAACTCGAACTTGGGCATGAGCCAGGCGCGCAGGCCCCCGATGGCGCCCCAGCCGGTATGGTTGCCGTTGCCGCTGGTGTTGATGCTCAGGAACTCGCCGTCCACGAACAGGCCTACCTGATCCGCGAGCTTGGTGTTCCAGCCGCCACCCAGGTCGAAGCTGTTCTGGGTGACGCTGCAGCAGGACACGTGCTGGAAGCCGGCGATGCCATGCACCTGGTCGTTGAAGGCATAGGAGCCGTCTGTCTCGGCGCCGGTCATGCTGCTGCCGTTGTGAGCCGGACTCACGTTCACGATGGAGGCTTCGCCGTAGTTGTAGTCGAAGTCCTCGGCCTGCGCCGCCAGGGGGCCGAGCAGCATGAGCGCCGCCGCCGACAGGATAAGTCTCTTCATGGTCCCTCTCCTTGTTATGGGCGACCTATCCTGTGGTCGCGTGCGGATTCTGGGCGCAGGCACCCGCGCCGTGAAGCGCTTCGTTACATAAACGTCGCGGCGTGCATGGAAACGTGAAATGGTTAACACACGCTACGGGTAAACACCCGTAGGCGGGATCCAGGGGATTTTGGCGGGAAAGGTCTATCTCAGGCGGGGGTGCGCTTGCGCACGCCGAGCGCGAGGCGCATGGCGTTGGCCATCTCCATGCCGGTCTGGAAGCGCATGTCCGGATCCTTCTGCAAGGCCTTGTCCATCACCACTTTCACGGTGGGCGGGATGTCGGGCCGGAGGAAAGTCACGTCCGGATGTGGTTCGTTGGCGATCTTGAACATGAGGCCGGTGAGCGACGGCGCCTCGAAGGGCAGTTCGCCGCGCAACAACTGGTACAGGGTCACGCCCAGGGAATACAGGTCACTGCGCCCATCCAGCTTATGGCCCTGCACCTGCTCCGGCGACATATATAAGGGGCTGCCGAGGATGGTGCCGGTCTTGGTCTTGCTCATGTCGGTGAGCGCAGCAATGCCGAAGTCGGTGATCTTCACGCGGCCGGTGTCGCGGTCGTACATGATGTTGGCGGGCTTGATGTCGCGGTGTACCACGTGGTGCTTGTGGGCATAGTCCAGGCCCTCCGCCATCTTGATGGCCACCGCCAGCGCCTCGCCCATGGGCAAGAGGTTCTGGGAAGCTGTGAAGGTCGCCAGCGAATCGCCCTGCAGGAAGTCCATGGCGATGTAGGCCAGACCCTGATCCTCGCCCACGTCGTAGATGGTGACGATGTTGGGGTGGTTGAGGCGCCCCGCAGTCTCCGCCTCGCGGAAGAAGCGGTCGTGCACGTCCTTCAGGGCTTCGCCGTCGAACTCGTCGGACAAGGCCAGGGTCTTGATGGCCACCTGCCGACCGATCTTGGCGTCCTTGCCGAGGTACACCACGCCCATGGCGCCGCGCCCCAGTTCTTGCACCAGCTCGTAGCGGCCGAGCATGGGCTTCTGCAGACCTCCGCTC
>DATBAJ010000053.1:0-6860 GCA_036271575.1 Gammaproteobacteria bacterium | reverse complement strand
AGATCGCCGCCGCCATGGGTGGTGACTTCAACGCCGATACCACCCAGACGGTGACCCAGTATTTCTTCACCGTGCCGGCCGAGGATCTCGGGGTGGCGCTGCACATCGACGCCCTGCGCATGCAGGGACTGGATGCCACCGAGGCGGAGTGGGGCAATGAGCGCGGTGCCATCGAGCAGGAGGTTTCCCGTGACCTGTCGAGCCCGCAATACGTGTTCTATTCGCAGTTGCTGGGGGCTTTGTTCGACGGGACGCCCTACGCCCACGACGCCCTGGGTACGCGCCCCTCTTTTGATAAGACCAAGGCGGCGATGCTGAAGGGCTTCTATTCCAGCTGGTACGCGCCTAACAACGCCATCCTGGTGATCGTGGGCGATGTGGACCTGCAGGCGACTTTGGCTGAAGTACAGGACTTGTACGGCAATATCGCCGCCAAGAAACTGCCGGCGCGTCCAGGGGTGCAGTTGCAGCCGGTCAAGGCCAAGAGTCTCGCTCTCCCCACCGATCTCCCCTATGGCCTGGCGCTCATCTCCTATCGCATGCCGAGCCTGACTGACAAGGATTTTGCGGCGAGCCAGGTGCTGGCGGACGTGCTGGCGAGCCGCCGCGGCAACTTGTATGCCCTTGTACCAGCGGGCAAGGCGCTGTATGCCGGATTCCAATCCGATGGGTTCGCGCAGGCAGGTTTGGGCTTTGCGATCGGCGTCTTCCCCCAGGGCGGTGATTCCAAAGCTCTGGTGCAGGAGATGCACGAGACGCTGGCCGGGGTGCTGAAGGACGGAGTGTCCGCCGAGCTCGTGGAGGCATCGAAGCGTCAAGAGATCGCTCAATTGGAGTTCGAGAAGAACTCCGTGTCCGGTCTCGCCAACGTCTGGTCACAGGCGCTGGCCTTCCAGGGACTGCAGTCGCCCGATGACATGGCACAAGCCTTCCGTGCCGTGACTGCCGCGGACGTGGACCGGGTCGCGCGCTTGTACCTGGACGATCAGCATGCGGTCACAGCGGTGTTGACGCCGCAGACTTCCGGCAAGCCGGTATCAGGCAAGGGTTTCGGCGGCGCCGAATCCTTCGCCTCTGCCCCCGACAAGCCGGTGGCGCTGCCGGATTGGGCCGCGCGCGCGCTGGCGAAACTCGACGTGCCGACGTCCACCGTGGATCCGGTGGTGACCACGCTGCCGAACGGCATCAAACTCATGGTGCAACCGGAAAGCGTGAGCGACACCGTCAGTGTGTACGGACGCATCGTCAACCGTGCGGTGATGCAGGAGCCCAAGGGCAAGGACGGCGTGGGCGATGTGCTGGATGGACTGTTCGAATACGGCAGCGCCAGCCTCGATCGCCTGGCTTACCAGAAGGCCCTGGATGACATCGCGGCCCAGGAGAACGCCGGTACCGAGTTCTCGGTGCAGGCATCGACCCAGAACTTCGAGCGTGCTGTGCAGCTCCTGGCGGATAACGAACTGCATCCCGCGCTGCCGGTCCAGGCGTTCAAGGTGGTGCAATCCCAGACCGCCCGTTATCTGGCGGGCCGTCAGGACAGTCCCGACTATCTCTTCGGCCGCGCCTACAACAAGGGCTTGGTACCGGCGGCTGATCCGACGCTGCGGGAAGCGACGCCCGACTCGGTCATGGGCCTGACACTCGACGATGTGAAGAACTACTACGGTGCGACGTTCCGGCCCGATCTCACCAGCATCGTGGTCATAGGCAAGGTGACGCCGGAAGAAGCGCGTCGCGTGGTGGAGAAGTATTTCGGCGCGTGGGCGGCCAAGGGCCCGCGACCTCTGACCGATCTGCCGTCCATACCGGTGAACCCTCCGTCCCAGGCGGTGGTGCCGGACCAGAGCAGCGTGCAGGACGAAGTGGTGCTGATGCAGGGACTCGGCAGCGACCTGTTCAACCAGCAGCGTTATGCGCTGGAAGTCGGTAACCAGGTGTTGGGCGGTGGCTTCTATGCCTCGCGCCTGAGCCGCGATCTGCGCGAGAAAGCGGGGCTCGTGTACACCGTGAACTCCATGTTCCAATGGGGGCGCAGCCGCGCGTTCTACCAGGTGTCGTACGGTTGCGATCCGGACAAAGTCGCCCAGGCGCGCCGCCTGGTGATGAACGACCTGGATTCCATGCAGAGCACGCCCATCAGCGCCGCGGAGCTGGCGCAGGCCCAGGCGACCCTGCTCAGGCGCATACCGCTGCGCGCCGCGAGCATGGATGCGGTGGCAGGGAACCTGCTGAAGTATTCAATGAACGGCCAGCCCCTGGACGAGGACATCGTGGCGGCACGGCATTACGTGGAGGTCACGCCCGCCGACGTGCAAGCGGCCTTCAAGCAGTGGCTGAAGCCGGAGAGCATGGTGGAAGTGGTCAAGGGACCCGAACCCAAATAGCCCGGCTGGACTGCCAGGCAAAATAAAACCCCGGCTTCAGGCCGGGGTTTTGCGTTCCAGGATGAGTCTGGTCAGCGCCGGGTATTGCCCAGGAGACGCAGGATCTCCAGGTACAGCCACACTAGGGTGACCATGAGGGCGAAGGCGCCATACCACTCCATGAAGCGCGGCGCGCCCATGGCGGTCTGGCGGGCGATGATGTCGAAGTCCAGCACCAGGTTGAAGGCGGCGATGGCGACGATCACCAGGCTGATGCCGATGGACAGGCTGCTGTGGCCGTAGATGATGCTGGTGTCCACGCCGAACAGCGACACGATCCAGGTGATGGCGTAGAAGATCATGATGCCGATGGTCGCGGAGAACAGCATGCGGCGGAAACGGTCAGTCACCTTGATGATGCCGGTGCTGTAGAGTCCCAGCATGCCGAAGGCCACCGCCAGGGTGAGCCCCACTGCCTGGATCACGATGCCGGGATAGCGCATCTCGAACAGCGCGGAGAAGCCGCCCAGGGCCAGGCCTTCGCAGATCGCGTAGAGCGGCGCCGCGATGGGCGACCAGTTGGGCTTGAAGGAGGCGGCGAGGGCGAACACCAGCCCGCCGATGACGCCGCCGATCACATAGGGCATCACCGTCTGGGCCGAACCCGTGGTGTACAGCTGACCCCAGACCCATCCGGCGGTGAGCGTCAGCAGCACCAGCATGATGACGGCCTTGCCGATGGTGCCGGCGATCGTGGCCCGGTCGCCGCCGATGACGCCGGTCTGGGTGAAGGCCTTGGTACGCAGGATCGGATTGCCGGTCTTGTTGGGTTCGTTCATGGACGGTACGCCTCGGAGTGAAAGACACGCGATGAACACATTGTAAGCCGCCGCGCCCCTCGGGGCGACGGGTTAAACTGTCACATAATAGATAGGGCCTGTCTCAATGGGATTCAAGCGCATCTGGCACCAGACGGACGTGCTGGCCGCACTGGCTGCGGGCGCGACCGTGGTGACTTCCGGTGAGCGCCTGGCGCGGGCCACGCAGCTCGCCCATGGCGAAGCGCAATCGGCCGCGGGTGCCACGGTCTGGGACAGCCCCGAGATACTGTCCTACGATGCTTTCCTCGCCCGCCTGTATGACGGTGCCGCCGGTGCCGCGTTGGACAGCGGCAAGCCCTTGCCCCGGCGTCTCTCCGATGCAGCCTGCGAGGGTTTCTGGGAACAGGCGGTCCGCGCCTCGCCCCAGGCCGAGTCCCTGTTGCAGACCGCCGCAACGGGCCGAGAAGCAGCCCGCGCCTGGGACCTGGCGATCGCCTACCGCATCCCACTGGAACGCATCGCGGCAGGTGATGAGGACGCGCAGGCTTTCGCCGCCTGGAGCGGACATTTCACCGCCGCGAGTCGCGCAGAGGCTTGGCTGGAGGATGCGCGCCTCGCGGATTGGCTCGCGACCCAGGCCCGCTCCGGCATGCTCTCGCCGCCGAAGCAGATCCTGTTCACCGGTTTCGACGAGCTGACGCCGCAGCAACGGGAGCTCATCGAGAGTCTGCGGGCCGGGGGCAGCGCGGTGCGGGTATCGAAGACGGAGACGGTGCCGGGACCGGCGTCGGCAGTACGGCGCCTGGAGGACGATGCCGCGGCGGAGATGCGCGCTGCCGCCGCATGGACCCGGGCGGTGCTGGAACGAGAACCCACCGCCAGCATCGGCATCGTGGCGCGCGACCTCGACGCGCGTCGCACGGCGATCGCGCGCGCGCTCGACGATGCCTTGTGCCCTGCAGTCGCTGCCGGACAGGAGGTGGCGCGCCCCTATGAGTTCTCAGGAGGGATGCCGCTGGACTCGTACCCAGCGGCGCGCACTGCGCTCATCATCCTGGAGTGCCTGGGGCATCGCGTGCCGTTCCTGAGCGTGAGCCACCTGTTGCGCTCGCCTTTCCTTGCGGGAGCTGAAACGGAGCGGGACGCGCGGGCCAGGCTCGAACTCAAACTGCGCGAGCGCGTGAGCGAGCAGATCGGTCTCGCCGCGCTGGGGGATTTTGCCGCGGCATCGAGCGGCACCTCCCGATTGCTGACGCTGCTGCGTAGCTTGCAGGAGAAAGCCGCGGCGCTGCCGCGGCGCCAGCGGCCTTCCGCCTGGGCGCGTGATCTCAGCGACGCCCTGACCCGTGCCGGTTGGCCGGGGGAACGGGAGTTGGACAGCGCTGAATACCAGACGGTGATGGCCTTACGGGACGCGGTGGGCGCGCTAGTCCATCTGGATGGGGCGCTCGGAGCCGTCACGCTCGGCGAAGCGCTGTCCCGCCTGCGGCGCCTCGTGGCTGATAAGCCGTTCCAACCCGCTGGCTTGGATGCGCCGGTGCAGGTGATGGGGCTACTGGAGACAGCGGGCCTCTGTTTCGATCATCTATGGGTCATGGGACTCACGGACGACTCCTGGCCCGCAGCGCCGCGCCCGGCGTCTTTCATCCCACCGCGTCTGCAGCGGGAAGCAGGCATGCCCCATGCGAGCGCGTCCCTGGAGTTGGCCTTCGCGCGGCGTGTCACCGATCGGCTGCTGGCCAGCTCGCCAACGCCAATCGTAAGTACGCCGGACGGGGAAGCAGACACCCAGCTTCGGCCCAGCCCGCTTGTCGCTGCGGTGCCGCTGGCCGGCACGCTACCTTTCGCCGAAGTGCGCCCCTACCGTGCCCAGCTACGTGCCGAGTTCCCGCGCGCTGCGGAGAGCTATGCTGACATGCGCGGTCCCGGCTTGCAGGGAGGTGAGCCGACGCCCGGTGGCACCGGGCTGATCCGGTCTCAGGCGGCCTGCCCATTCCAGTCTTTCGCCCGTTACCGCTTGGGCGCGAAGCCCTTGAAAGAGCCAGCGCTGGGGCCCGATGCCCTGGAGCGGGGCAACCTGATGCACGAGGTCTTGCAGGCGGTGTGGACGGAACTGAAAGACCACGCGGCGCTCGCAGCTTTGGACCTGACGGCACGACGCGCCCTCGCGGAGCGCTGCGCGACCCAGGCATTGTCGGTGCGTACGCGCAAGTTGCCGGAGGTCTATACGCCGCGGGTGACGGCCCTGGAACGGGAGCGCCTGGCGTCCAGCGTGACGGCATGGCTGGAGAAGGAAGCGTCGCGCCCGCCGTTCAAGGTGCTGGAATCGGAGACGCAGCATCTGCTTAAGGTCGGGCCCTTGTCGCTCGATACCCGCATCGACCGCATCGACACGTTGTCGGATGGCGGACGCGTGATCATCGATTACAAGACGGGACAGGTGGACGTGGGCGCCTGGCTGGACGAGCGCCTGGATGAACCGCAGCTCCCGCTGTACGCAGTGGGCAACCCGGAGCGCCTCGCCGGTCTCGCCTTCGCCTGCCTCAAGCCCGGTGAGATGCGCTTCGCAGGGCTGGCAGCGCGGGATGCGGTCGCTCCAGGCGTGATCCCCTATGCCGCGCGCAAGAACCCGCCGACCCAGGCGCCGGACTGGGAAGCGCTGCTCGGCTACTGGCAGAGCAGCCTCGCGGCGCTGGCGACAGCCTATGCGGCCGGCGACGCGCGCGTGGACCCCAAGTATCCCGAGACCTGCAAGCGTTGCCATCTCTCCAGCGTGTGCCGCATCCACGAGCTCGGCGCTCCGGAACAGGAGGATGCCGGTGAGTGACAGCCTGCGCGAAGACGCCGCCGCGCGCCGCGCCGCCTTGGACGTGACGGAGTCCTGCATCGTGCGGGCCCCGGCGGGCTCGGGCAAGACCGAGCTCCTGACCCAGCGCTATCTCGCCCTGCTCGCTACCGTGGACGAGCCCGAGGAGATCGTGGCCATCACCTTCACCCGCAAGGCCGCGGGTGAGATGCGCACGCGCATCATCGAGGCCCTGGAGCTGGCGCGCCACGAGCCACCGGATCAGGAGCACAAGCGCGTGACCTGGGGGCTGGCGCGTGGTGCCGTGGCGCGGGATGCGGAGCGGGGCTGGCAGCTTGGCCTGCATCCGGCGCGCATGCGCATACAGACCATCGATTCCCTGAACGCGGAACTCACGCGGCAGATGCCGCTCCTGTCGCGCTTCGGTGCGCCCCTGGGCGTGGACGAGCGGCCGGCGGAGATGTACGAGGAAGCAGCGCGCCGCAGCCTGCGATTGCTGGATGAGGGCGACGCAGCCCAGGCCGCCGCGGTGGAAGGTTTGGCGCGGCATCTGGATGACGACCTGCCGCGCATCCATCGGCTGCTGGCACGCATGCTGTCGCGCCGCGACCAATGGTTGCGGCACATGGGCACGAGCCGCGCCGAACTTGAAGCGGGATTGAAGCGCGAGGTGGAGGGCCATCTCTCCATACTGGCGGCGAGTCTGCCGCGGGCCCTGCATGCGGAACTGATCGCCGTGACGGGCCAGGCCGCGACGGTGCTGCGCGCCGAAGCTACGCGTTCGCAGATCATCCACTGCGCCGGGATGACGGCCTTGCCGTCGCCGGACGCGGGCGGACTTCCCGCCTGGCGCGGTATCGCCGAGTTCCT
>DATBAJ010000052.1:0-9375 GCA_036271575.1 Gammaproteobacteria bacterium | reverse complement strand
AGGTCCCGCCGGGTCCGCTCACCACCTCGATGCGTTCTATGTCTTCCAGCATCACGTCCTGGGCATCCCAGAAGGTGCCCGAGAACAGCGGCGTGTAGATGATGCGACCGTCGATGAGCACCAGCAGTTTGTCGGCGGACGCAGCAGCAGAACCGCGGGCACTGATGGCCCAGGAGTCCGCGCCGATCTGCGCCACTTCCAGGTTGGGAGCGAGACGCAGCACCTCCGGGATGGTCCTGGCACCGGAACGTCGTATGGCGTCGTTGGTGATGACATAGATCGAGGCGGCGGCATCCGCCAGCGACTCGGGTTTTTTGGATACAGAAGTCACCGGCAAGTCCGCCAGTTCCTGCAGCGACATATCGGCGAGGCCCTTCTCATCGGCTCGCGCCGGTACGCCGTGGAGGGCATACAGCACAGCGGCAGCCAGCAGGCTGCGCTGCATCCAGGCATTTTTCGCTTTGTTTTTGTCCATACCCCTGTGACTCCCTCTGCATCGCCCGCCCTGAGGTGCGGTGACGCGTTTGTTGGGAGCCGTGGGTTTCTATCGCGGCAGTCACCGCCTCCCCTGAGAAGCGGCCCTACCCCACACTCCCTGTGCCGGTATTCGCCTTCCAAAGCATACAGCCCCGATGGCGTCTGCGACATTCCTGTTCCCCGTGAATTATGTCGTATCGTGCAGCGGCTTCAGGGCCGCCAGGTGAGCCGGAGGTAGTAGCTGCGTCCGAACTCGGCCGTGCCCTTGGGGCCAAACTCGATGTGCGAGGGGTAAAAGAGGTTGCTCCCGATCATGGATAACTCGTAAGCCCGGCCGAACTCGATGCCGATACGGATGTCGACGGCGCTGTAGGCCGGCACCGGTGCATCCGGCAGGGCGCCCACGTGGCGCGCGGTCACGTCGAACTCCACTCCGTCGCTGAAATCGTAGGACGAACGCAGGCTCCATTGGTTAGAGGGGTCATTGCCCTCGGCACTGATGCTGCTGGCCACCGCGGTGGCTTGCAGGTGCTGGCTCTCTTTCTGCGTCATGAATCCAGCCTGCAAGCGCCAGTTGTCCAGCAGCTTGTACGTCGCCCAGGCGTTGATGCCGGTGGTGCTCCAGGTCATGCCGTTGGCGAACGTGACCTGGAACGGTTGCGTAGACAGTACGTTCTCGGTGCGCAGGTTGTCGGAGTAGTTGTGATACGCATTCACCGAATAGGAGAAGTCCGGCGAGGGCTGGGAGCGGAAACCGGCTTCGTAGACCTTCACCACTTCCGACTCAAAGTTCGGGTTGCCCACCAGGAAGAACGGCGGTTGCTGCGGCGAATTCAGGTCCACGTCCAGGCGCGAGGGTGAACGCACCGCGCGCGATACGGCTGCCCAGGCCAGGCTGTTGTCATTGACGTCCCAGGCGAGGCGGGCGTTAGGAAGCCACTCGCTGCCGGTATAGGGATTGCGCTCCAGCCTTAACCCCAAGATGCCGCGCAGGGTGTCGCTGATGGCGCTCTCGTTCTGCGCGTACAGGCTCCCCCAGTTCTGGTTCACGGCGGCCGGCTGGAAGTTCAGGCCGGAGGTGGGCGCGGCGTCGAAGTCATCCATGACATAGCGGTAGCTGGCGCCCCAGGTGAGGCTCTGGGCGCCGATCTGCGGCAAAGCCTGCTGGAGCTCTACGTTACCGATGTCCTCACGGTCGTCATAGTTGCCAGGGGCCTCGCGCAGCGTGTGGTCGTAGTAGGCGAGCACGCTCAGGTCGGATCCGCCGCTGAGCTTGTCCTGCCAGCGGCTGAGCAGGTTCATGCCGGAGATGCGGATGCCGCCGAAGGGCAGCGCATTGTCCTCGTCGCGCTTATAGGCATCGCCCTGCAGGGTGTACTGGCGGTCCGTGTCCAGCCAGTCGCTGCGGAAACCGGCCTGCGCCAGGTTCTGTCCGTCCGGCATGGGCATGTCGGTATCGCGGGTGGTGTGGTAGTCGTCGCTCACCATGCCGTAGACCCGGTAACTGCCGTCGTCGCCGATGTCGCCGCCGTAACGGGCCTCCGAATTGCCGCCGCGTCGGCCGGCACCGGCGGCGGCCAGCGGCCCTTTGCTGTCCTGCGCCTTGCGCGTGATGATGTTGATGACGCCGTTCACGGCGTTGGTGCCCCACAGCGTGCCACCGGGCCCGCTGATCACCTCGATGTGGTCCACGTCCTCCAGCATCACGTTCTGGGAATCCCAGAAGGTGCCGGAGAAGAGCGGCGAGTAGACGATGCGGCCGTCGATCAGTACCAGGAATTTGTCGGTGGTGGAGGCGTTGTTGCCGCGCGCGCCGATGGCCCAGGTCTGGTTGTTGGCCTGGGCCACCTGCAGGTTCGGCGCCAGGCGCAGCGCGCCCAACAGGGTGCGCACGCCGGAACGGCGTATGTCGTCGTTGCTGATCACGTAGATGGCGGCCGCGGCCTGCGCCAGCGGCTCCGGCCGCTTGGACACCGAGGTCACAGGCAGGTCGGCCAGTTCCTGCAGTGATAGGTCCGCGAGCGGCGCCGTGTCGGCGCGTGCCGGAGCCTGTACCAGCAACGTCAGCGCCGCGCAGGCGACCGCCGTCGCGAGAGAGAGGGTTCTTTCCATCCATGCCACGCGCCCCTAAGCGCGTCTCCTTGTCGTGCACCGCGGCCTTGAGGACCTTCGAGGCGGGATGCGCTTTATGTAGGGAGTCTGGGAGATTGGGATCGGTCCGGATCCATCCGTAGCGATGCCATCTCGTTATGTCGCGTGGAGCAGTGTCGCCCGGGGCGGACCGTTACCGGAATCGGGTATTTACCCTAATCTTCGTATCGGGGACAAAGGGGGGTCGTCTGGAAGCTCTCGTCAGGCGGGGCCTTGCGGCCCTCCCTGGAGCAGGGCTTTCGGGCGGCTGACCGCATCGCCATCGCCTCTATGCAGGCTCGAGAACACGGCGGTGGAGACCACCGTCAGCGCTCCCAGCACCAGGAAACCCAGGTGGATGCCGTGGATCATCTCGGCCGGCGTCGAGTGGAAGCGGTCCGGGATGAAGGCCGCGGTCACCAGCGAGGCGGCGGCCACGCCGAAGCTGATGGAGAGCTGTTGCAGCGTGCTGGCGATGGTGGAAGCGGCACTGGTCTGACGCGCCGTCACGTCGGCGAAGGCCAGCGTGTTCATGCTGGTGTACTGCAACGAGGAGAAGAAGCCGTAGGCGAACACCTCGATCACCACCAGCCATACCGGTGTGTCGAGGCCGATGGTGGCGAACAGCGCGATCATGGCGCCTATGGCCACGGTGTTGGTCACCAGCACGCGCCGGTAGCCGAAGCGCGCCAGGATCCTGGGCATGGTGAGCTTCAGGCTCATGGCGGCGAAGGCCTGGGGCATGAGCATGAGGCCCGACTGCACTGGCGTGAACCCCAAGCCCACCTGGTACAGCAGCGGGAACAGGAAGGGGATGCCGCCGATGCCGAGTCGGGTGACGAAGCCGCCGCTCACCGCGGCGCGGAAGCTGCGGATGCGGAACAGCGGCAGGCGCAACAAGGGCTGCGTGGTGTTCACTGCATGCAAGCCGTAGCCTCCCAGCAGTGTGAAGGCGATGACGATCAGCCCGAGCATCTCGCGTCCGCTTAACGAGGTCTCGCCGAACACTTCCAATACATAGGACAGCAGCGCCACGCCGGAGCCGAACAGGATCATCCCCACCACATCCAGCGGCGTGCGCTTGGTCTCCCGGTAGTCCGGCATGTGTTTGTAGACGAGGTACAGGCCGGCCAGGCCCACCGGGATGTTGACGAAGAAGATCACGCGCCAATGGAGATAGGCGACTATCAAGCCGCCGGCGATGGGCCCCAGCATCGGACCCACCAGTCCCGGGATGGCGATGAAGCTCATGGTGCGTATGAGTTCCGAGCGGGCGAAGCTGCGCACGATGGCGATGCGCCCCACCGGGATCATCATGGCGCCGCCCATGCCCTGCAGGATGCGGCAGGCCACCAACTCGTGGATGCCGGTGCACAGTCCACACAGGAACGAACCCAAGGTGAATATGCCGATGGCCGTGGCAAATACCCGCCTTGTGCCAAATCGGTCCGCCATCCAGCCGCTGATGGGTATGAATACCGCGAGACTCAAGGTGTAACTCGAGAGCACCGCCTTCATGCTCAAGGGCACCACTCCGAGCGCCGTGGCGATGGCGGGTGCCGCGGTGTTGAGGATGGTGGTGTCCAGCGACTCCATGAAGAACGCCACCGCCACCAGCCAGGGCAGCAGTCTCCTGCTGAGGCCGTCCGGCGCGATCGGCGTAGTCGGAGTCGCAGTCTTGGGCTTGGCGGTATCCATCGTCTGCCGCGAACTGTATACCCGCCGTGCGGGATCCGCTCACTTGGTGATGGGCGCCGCGCTGCTGGAGAAGGCTGCGGCGCGGCCCACGTTGTTGGGCCGCAGTTCGTCCCCCGCGGCTTCCAGGCGCAGGGCCGCGTTGATGAGACCGAGGTGGCTGAAGCCCTGGGGTAGGTTGCCGAGCATGCTGTCGTGCTCCGGGTCCACCTGCTCGCTCAGGAGGCCGAGCGGCGAGGCATAGTCCAGCAGGCTCGTGAAGGCGGCCCGGGCTTCCGCGTGACGGCCGGCCATGACCAGGCCTTCCACCAGCCAGAACGAAGGCAGCAGGAACGCCCCTTCGCGGCCGCCCACGCCGTCGTCGACTTCGCGGTGGTCATAGCGGTACAGCAGCGGATAACGCCCTGCCGTGAGCTTCTTCACCACCGCCTCGCGGGTGGAGACGAAACGTGGATCGTCCGGCTTGACGATGCCGGCGATGGGCATCACCAGCACCGCCGAGTCCAGTACCTCGCTGTCGTAGGACTGGGTGAAGGCCTTGAGCCTCGGGTTCCAGGCCCGCGCCAGCACCTCCTGCTGCAGCGCATCGGCCTCCGCCTTCCAGGACTCCCGATCCACATCCAGGCCGGTGTTCTCGGCGAGTTCCGCGCCGCGGGTCAGCGCCACCCAGGCCCAGGTCTTGGAGTAGGTGTGATGCTTGCGGCCGCCGCGGGTCTCCCAGATGCCATCGTCAGGTTCGCGCCAGCGCTTGCGCACCCGCTCCACGAGTTGCACCAGCGTCTCCGCTTCGGCCACCGTCAGTACCCCGCCGGAGTTCTGGTAATGGAGCGCGGCGTCGATGAGGCTGCCGTAGATGTCGAGCTGGAACTGGTCCACCGCCGCATTGCCGATGCGCACCGGCTTGGAATCGCGCCAACCCCGCAGCGGCAGTTCGGTCTCGGCGAGTCTGCCGTCGGCATGGATGTCGTAGAGGGAGCGCAGGTCCCCCTTATCCTCGCCGCAGCGCTTCAGCAGCCAGTCGAGGTAAGCGGTGCCCTCATTGATGAAACCCGCGGTGAACAGCGCGCGCAGCATGAACGAGGAGTCGCGCACCCAGGCGTAGCGATAGTCCCAGTTGCGCCGGCCGCCGACCCATTCCGGCAGGCTGGCGGTGGCCGCCGCCACCATGGCACCGGTGTTGGAGTAGGTGAGCAGTTTGAGGACCAGCAGGCTGCGCCGCATGATGTGCGGATAGTCACCGTGGTATTGCAGGCGCGACAACCAGTCGTGCCAGTACTGGCGCGTGCGCCACAGACGTTGCTCCGAGCGGTACGCGCCGATCGGATGCAGTACCGAGCCTTCCCAGCTCAGCACCGCCCAGCACGCCTCGCCGGCTTTGAGCGTGAAGCGTCCCTTGGCGCAGTTCGCCGACTTCTTCAGCGGCACTGCCGTGGTGAGCACGAACTGCGGGCGCTCCTTGCCCTGGGGCTGGGCCAGCGCCCCATAATCGGAGATCTTCACCTCGGTGGGTTCGCGGCCGAAATCCAGGCGTGGTCCGAACTCGATCTCCAGCTCCACCTCGCCGGAGAGGACTTCCATCTGGCGGTGGATCTCGGTTTCGGGCAGCCGCCGCTCGTGCACCATGGGCATGAAATCCCGCAGGCAGGCGCGTCCGGTCTCGCAACGGAACTCGGTGCACAGCACGTTGGTGCCGGGCTCGTAGTACTGCCGGGCACGGTATGGCTGGGTGGGGTGCACCGTGAAGCGGCCCGCCGACGGGTCCAAGAGCGCCGCGAACACCGCCGGACTGTCGAAGTCCGGCAGGCACAGCCAGTCGATGCTCCCGTCACTGCCTACCAGTGCCGCCGAGCGCGTGTCACCGATCAGGCCATAGGCGGCGAGCGGCTTGTAGTCCGGCAGCCGCGCCGGATCGTATTCACCGGGCGCAGGGATGCTCTCAGCCGCCATAGGGGATATCCATCCGCTCATCCTCGTGACAAAAGCCTGTCACCCGATGCTAGAGAGTGAGCGGCCCCGGGGCTGAGAACCGCCGCACTAAACGCCATCCGCGGCTCGCAAAGTGAAGCCGGATCATCGGAAAGCCCCGCCTCAGCCGGGGCAGCGCCGGTCCCCGGGCGGGTTTTCAGGGTTTCCCTGAGAGCCGCACAAGGGTGTCCCGGATACGGGCCGCCGGCCCGGCATGGTCTGATGGCGCCGTACCGAGGGAACTGGTTTCAAGACTCACACAAGGATCCGTGCCATGTTCGACAGCCATCCGACCACCCGCGCCGCGACCCCCTCCATCGAGGCGGAAGTGACCATATTCATGGGCCGTGCCGGGTTCGAGTCCGGCGTGACCCGGGTCCTGGATTCCGCCGCGGCTGCGGCCGGCGAGTGTGCGGTGCTGTACGTCGGCCTCGCGGGGCCTGCGCTGGCCGATCCCGATGCCGCCCGCAAGACCTTGCGCCTCGCAGCCGACATCCTGCGCGCCCGGGTCAAGGCCGGTGCTCTCGCGTATCTGGGTGAAGGCCGGTTCGCGGTGTTATTGCGCCGCGTCAGCGGCCGCGACGCAGTCCACTACTGCCGGGAAGTGCTCTCGGTGTTCGACGATATCCGCCTGCAGTGGCAGGGCGAGATCCTGACCGTGGACTCCTGGATCGGCGGCGCCATGGTCGAAGCCCATCACGATGGCTCGACGCTGCTCGAGGCGGCTGAACACGCCGCCGGGGCGGCCAGCACCAAGCCTGGTCGTCAGCTGCACATGGTCCATGACCAGGACGAGGGCACCATCTCGGTGCAGGAAGAGGACACGCTACCGACCCATATCCGCGCCCAGGCCGTCGCCGCGTTCGCCGCTCGCGCAGCCTGAGTCAAACCACCGTATCCATATCGACACAGGGAGAGAGTGACATGTTCGACAGCAACGCCACCCACGAGAGCCACCGCATCACCGTGCTGCCGAACCGCAGCCGCTTCGAGCAGAGCGTCAGCCGCATCCTGGAGCACAATGCCGCCGGCAGCCGCGGTTCGGCGATGCTCCACGTCACGGTGCAGAGCTTCAGCGGCACCGGTGCCGTGAGCATGCGACTCCTGAACCTGACCGGCGTGGCGCTGCGGGCCGCGATGCAGGACGGCGAGGTCGCCTACCTGGGCGACGCCGAGTTCGCCGCGTTCCTGCATGACACCGATGCCCGTGAGGCGGCGCTCTACGCGCGGACCCTGGTGGGCATCGTCGGTAGTTTCCGGGTCGAATGGCAGGACGAGATGCTCTCCATCAGCGCTTGCATCGGCGGCGTGATGGCGGACGAATGCGTGGATGGGGCAGCGCTGCTGCAGAAGGCGATCGCAGCGAGCGACGTCGCCAGCCACAAGCACGGTTGCAAGGTGCATCTGACCCACCCGAGCACCGAAGTCTACGCGAAGCGGCCTGTCGCCCCCGAGGCCGGCCTGCTGAACCGGATCGTCGCCTACGCTTGATATTCTCTGCGCACAGACCGCGCGGAGACTGACAGATCATTTCGTCGAAGGCGGCTTCGTCGTGTGCACGGTATCACCGGCCGCGGCCGGCCCCCGCAGATCCGGATAACCGGTCGCTTTCTCGAGTGCGTGCGCCACATAGATGGCGCCGGTCGTGGTCAGGTGACCGTAGTCGAATGTGGTGAGCCCATCGGCCTGGCCATCGGTGGTGGTCAGGCAGCCCGAGGCGTCGCACAGCGCATCGTAGGTGGAAAAATAGGTGACGCCCGGCAGGTCTGCCAGGCGCCGCGTCAGCATGACGTCTACGCTATGGATACCTGGCACGAGTTGCGCCTTGGTCCGCGTGGAGACGGTATAGGCGTGGCGGTGGATCGCGTTCCGCACCAGGTCCTGCGGCAGGCTGTTCTGCCAGTTCGGCGCCGGTCCCATCACCAGTATCTGCTTGATGCCCGCGCTCCGCAGCGTGGCGATGGTGGCCAGCAGTTTGTTGACCTTGGTGTCCTTGGGGCTGGCCGTGAAGTGGTGGGACCAGCGGCTGAACAGCACCACGACGTCCGGCTTCAGGGCCTGTATCTGCGTCAACACGAACCGGTTCGAGGCGTCGCACCAGTCCCGCTTGTGCTCATCGAGAATGGGCGGGCAGGCATCCCGGGTGAACTGCGCCAGCCGGTCGCGACCGCCGTCCATGGCCTTCAGCCCTGGATAGAAGCGGGCTGCATGCGAGTCGCCCCAGAGCAGCACCAGCTGCTTGCCGGCGCCGGGCGGATCCACGCAGGCAGTGGCGAAGCCGTCCGCCGCATCGTCCTTGCCTAGCCAGCAGCTGCCGGCACGCGCATCGGTGCTGAAATCATAAGTCCGGTTGAACGCGAAATAGGGCTGCAGTTCGGCGCCGAAGCGGCCCGGCACCCCCGCATCGAGGAAGCAGGCCACGCCGACTATCAAGGTCAGTGCCGTCGCGGTCACCAGCACCGGCACGCTCTTGCGCGCCGGCAGCCTGAAGCGCAGCGGTTTCTCCACCCAGAAGTAGGTGGCGGTGGCCAAGGCCACGCTCAGGAGCAGCAACAGGCCCCGCGCCCAGGCCGGTGGTATCTCGAGATGCACTATGCGCGCCATCACCAGTACCGGGATGTGCCACAGATACAGGGGATAACTGATGAGTCCGATGCCCACCATCACGCGGTTCGCGAGGAGATGGCGATTGACCCAGGCCGTGGGAGGCGCCGCGATCAACAGGAAAGCGCCCAAGGCCGGCAGCAGCGCCCACCAACCCGGGAACATGGAATCGCCGCGTATCAGCCAAAGCCCCGCCGCGATCGCCGCGAGGCCGAGCCACGCCAGCCAATTCCCGGGCTTGGGTCCCGGCATGTAGTGCGGCTTGTGCAGTGCCACGTAGGCCAGCGCCCCGCCGAGCATGAGTTCCCAGAAACGTGATAACGGGGAGTAGAAGTCCGCTTCCGGGTGGTGCGAGGCGGTGGCGATGTTGATGCCGAAGGATGCGGCCGCCACCAGCAGTGTCACCGCCAGGAAATTGAAGCGGTACTTCCAGCACACCCCGATCAAGAGCGGCCAGAGGATGTAGAACTGTTCCTCTACACCCAGCGACCACAGGTGCAACAG
>DATBAJ010000051.1:0-13571 GCA_036271575.1 Gammaproteobacteria bacterium | reverse complement strand
AACCTCTTGAATCAAATCGAAAACTTCCTGCTGACGCGAGGTAAGTTTTTCCATGGTATGGGCGCCGCCTCGACCTGGGTAAAAATACAGCTTCTGTGATTATATACAGGTCTTAAGGCTTTGCAAGTCTCAGATTTTTCTAGGGGTCGCAGGGGTCATACGTGCGGCTTCCCAGGCATCCACGGCCTTAGCCATGGCCATGGACCCCTGCCGGAGGGATTGGAGACCTTGGGGATGGTCACCGGCCATGAGTTGCTGGAAACCTGCCTCCACCAAGCCTTCTTGGGGCCCCAGGACCCCTGCTTTCAGGAGCTGAAGATAGGCCTGGGATAGGGCACGCAGGCATTGCTCCACCAGCGGGGCTTCCAGGCCCGATTCGGTGAACACCAGGGCACAGACCGCGAGCGGCGCCCGCTCCAATGTCTCCCGTGGAGAAGAGCCTTGCGGCAGATCCAGCTGCAGATAGGCATGGGTGAGCGCAGTGACGGTACCGAGCAGCGCCAACATCGAGGGCATATCGTTGTACAGATGGGGATCGCCGCGCTGCGCGGCCACTTCCGCCGCTGCTTGCAGCGCCGGCGCTGCCAGCAACTCGTACTCCACCGGCGTGATGAGACCGGCGATGTCGCCCTGCGCGCTCACCTGCCCACTTCGTTGGAGATCATCACCTCGGTCTCCTGCTTCGCTGCGGCGGTCCATTCACGCACCGCCGGATGATCCAGCACTGTATCTGCGTAACTCCGAGCGAGGGTATCGAGCGGCACGCTGTAGGTGACAAAGCGCCCCGCCACCGGGATGTACATGGCGTCGGCGATGCTGAAGTGCCCGAACAACCACGGCCCGCCCTTGCCATGCTGGGCGCGGCAGTCCTGCCAGAGGGATTGCACCCGGTCTATCTCTTTCTGGATCTCGGTGCTGATGGGCACGTGCCGGCCGGTAGCGCGGCAGTTGAAAGGCATGGCGCCGCGGATGGCCGTAAAACCGGAATGCATCTCGGCGCTGACGGAGCGGGCCAAGGCGCGCACGGCAGGGTCCTTGGGCCAGAGCTGCGCCAGCGGGAAGAGTTCTGCGAGATACTCACAGATAGCGAGGGAATCCCACACCGTCACGGCACCGTGCTTGAGCACCGGCACTTTTCCTGAGGGCGCGTACTTGAGCAGCTCCTCCTTGTAGCCGTGCACGTAGAGCGGCACGCGGGTCTCGGTGAAGTCCACGCCGGCATGCTTCAGGGCCAGCCAGGGCCGCAAGGACCAGGAGGAATAGGCCTTGTTGCCGATGATCAGCTCGAGTTTTTCCACTTCCCCTCTCCCCCTACGCGCAGCTTTTTTTACCTATTCACAGTGCTCATATCCGGATAACGATTGCCGGCAGCGACACCCATCGGGAAGGCTGCATCGATGCGCGCCAAGTCATCCTTGCTGAGTTTCACGGAATTCGCCGCGGCGTTCTCCTCCAGGTACTTGCGGTGCTTGGTGCCGGGGATGGGCACGATGTCCTCGCCTTGGGCGAAGACCCAGGCCAGCGCCACCTGCGAGGGCTTGGCCTTGTGCTCTGCCGCCACCTTCTCCACTTGGGCCACCACGTCCAGGTTCTTCTGGAAGTTGCCTTCCTTGAAACGCGGCATGTTGCGCCGCCAGTCATCCTCCGCCAGATCCTCGTATTTCTTGATGGCGCCGGTAAGGAAGCCGCGCCCCAGCGGACTGTAGGCCACGAAGCCGATGCCGAGTTCCCGCACCGTGTCCAGCACGCCGTCCTCCGGATCGCGGGTCCACAGGGAATATTCGGTCTGCAGGGCACTGATGGGGTGCACCTTGTGGGCGCGCCGGAGGGTGGCGGGCGCTGCCTCCGAGAGACCCAGGTAACGCACCTTGCCGGTCTTCACGAGGTCCGCCATGGTGCCGACGGTGTCCTCGATGGGCGTATTGAGATCGACGCGATGCTGGTAATAGAGGTCGATGTGGTCCACGCCGAGACGCTTCAGAGAAGCATCGCAGCAGGCGCGCACGTACTCGGGGCGGCCGTTGACGCCCAGGAACTTGCCGTCCGGAGTGCGCTCGTTGCCGAATTTGGTGGCGACGACGAAGCGATCGCGCTTGCCCTTGATGGCGCGCCCTATCAGTTCCTCGTTGGTGAAGGGGCCGTACATGTCGGCGGTGTCCAAGAAATCGACGCCGAGTTCCAGGGCACGATGGATGGTGGCGACAGACTCCTGCTCACCCTGCCCGCCCTTGTAGAAATCCGACATGCCCATACACCCCAGGCCCTGGGCGGAGACGCTGAGACCTTGGGAACCGAGTTTGCGGCGTGGCATGGACATGGGGCCTCCCGGCGCTCCAGGGCCGCCGGACGGGACGCGCGGCGGGGCTCAGAGTGTGAGCGTGCGGCCGGACTTCAGCAAGTCCGCGAAGGCTTCGGCGCTGAGCGGTTTGCTGAAGAGATAACCCTGCATGCCGTCGCAACCGTGGGAGCGCAGGAACTCGTGTTGTCCGCGGGTCTCGACGCCCTCCGCCACCACCATGACCTTGAGGTTGCGGGCCATGCCGATGATGGCAGCGACGATGGCGGCGTCATCCACGTCGAGGTCGATGTCGCGCACGAAGGATTGGTCGATCTTGAGCTTGTCCAGGTGAAATCTGCGTAAGTAACTGAGGCTGGAGTAACCGGTACCGAAGTCGTCCAGCGCCAGTTGCACCCCAAGGTCATCCAGCCGGCCGATGATGCTCGCGAGTTCCCGCGAATCGTGCATCACCGCGCTCTCGGTGAATTCGAGTTCGAGATGGCGGGGCTCGAGCCGGGTCTCGGCCAGGATCGCGGAGATGGTGTCCGCCATGTTGCGGCGGTTGAACTGGATCGCGGAGAGGTTCACGGCCATGGGCAAGGCCGGCAGGCCCTGGTCCTGCCACGCCTTGTTTTGGCGGCAGGCCTCCCGCAGCACCCATTCGCCCACCGCCCCGATCATGCCGCTGCTCTCCAGTACCGGCACGAACACCGAGGGCGGCACGCTCTCGTGGCCGGCCCGGTTCCAGCGCAGCAGCGCTTCCACGCCCATGATCTTGCCGGTGCGCATCTCGACCTGCGGCTGGTAATGCAGGTGGAACTCCTGGCGCTCGATGCCATGACGCAGGCTGCCCTCCAGCGACAGGCGTTCGTAGGCACGGATGTTCATCTCCGGCGTGAAGAACTGGAAATTGAAGCGGCCCTTCTCCTTGGCGTGGTACATGGCCGCATCGGCGTTGCGGATCAACTCATCGATGTCGTCTGCATCATCCGGGAACAGGCTGATGCCGATGCTGGGCGTGATGTGCAGTTCGTATTCGCCGATGCGCATGGACTTGGCCACCGTTTCCTGCAGCTTCTCGGCCACCCGTGCCACCGCCGTGGCGTCGGCGACGTCGCGCAGGATCAACAAGAACTCGTCGCCGCCCTGGCGGCTGATGGTGTCGCTGTCACGCATGCATTCCCGCAGCCGGCCGGATACCGCCTTCAACAGCTTGTCGCCTGTCTCATGGCCCAGGGAATCGTTCACGTTCTTGAAGCGGTCCAGATCCAGGTACATGACTGCGAGCTTGGCGCCGCGCCGCTTCGCATCGTGCATCGCCTGGCCCAGCCGGTCACGCAGCAAGGCGCGGTTGGGCAACCCCGTCAGACTGTCGTAATGGGCGAGCTGATAGACCTGCGCCTCGGCGCGCTTGCGGTCACTGATGTCGGAGATGAGTCCGTCGAAGTAGATGGGCTGGCCGTTCTCGTCCTTCACGGTATTGGCGCTGTTGACGGCATAGAAGCGGGTGCCGTCCTTGCGTTGGTATTCCACTTCCTCGTTGCGGTACTGGCCATTGTCGTCCAGTAACTGGGTGAGTTCCTGGCGGCGGCGCGGGTTGGCATACAGGATCGGTCCGGCCACGCCCATGAGTTCCGCGGTGCTGGCATAGCCGAACATGCGCGCCAAGGCTTCGTTGGCATAGATCATGCCCTTGTCGGGCGTGCTCCTGTATATGCCGTCGGAGATGTTGCCCGTGATGGACGAGAGCATCTGCTCCTGCTCGCGCAGGGAGTCGGTCATGCGCTCGGCCAGACGCAGGGCTCGGGAACGGGTGAGTCCGAGATTCAACACCAGCAGGGTAGCGGGGATGCTGACCATGATGCCCGCCAGCACGATCAGCACGGCGAGCCAGGCCACGCTCGGTGGCTCCGCGAATTCCAGGCGCCAGACGCGTCCGCCCATGGGCAGCGTCGTCTCATAATTCGACTGGATGTGTGCGAATCGCTGCCACCAATGCGCCGCTTCCTCCAACGACCCTTCGCCGTTGTCATAGATCACCGCATCCTCGCCCTGCAACGCGATGTCGACGATGCGCACGTCCATGTCGAGACCCAGGGGCGCGATATGCCCCGCTACTACCCGGTCCATGGGCAGGGTTTCTGCGATCCAGCCGTACAGCGCAGCACGGCGTTCTGCTACTTTGGAAAGATCGGTCCCGCTGCGATACAGCGGCCGCACAGCTACAACCCCGCGATGCAACACTCTATTGTCATCAGATAGATTGAGAGGTGCACTCAAGGAATAGCCGCCCGTGTCCCGAGCCTGCAGCAGCAGGGCGGCGCCGATCTTGGAATGGTGACAGGGATCGAACCCTTCGGTGTTGTTGCCCGTGCTCACCGAGGCGACGAAGGTGATGGGGCAGTAGAATTCGGCGCCGGACACCGTCTGCAGATCGAAGTGTGGCGCGCCATCGGCGCGTACCGCAGCCAGGAACTGCCTTACTTCCGCGGCCGGCACGTAGCTCAGGTAATCCAGGCTTTCGATGCCGGGGTATTGCTGCTTAAGCGCGATCGTATCGGCATAGCCCAGCCAGTGGGCACGGCTGACATGACCGTCGTTGCTGACGAACAGACCTGCGGACGCATCGAGGATCGCCTGATAGCGGGAGAAACGCGCGCTCAGGGTATTGGCGACTTCCTCCGCATACAGGGTGAAGCGCGCCTGATGGGCGGTGGCCTCGCTGTTGAGCGTGACGTGATAGAGGATGGTCGTGAGCAGCAATGCCGAGACCAGCACCGCCAGCGCGACCATATAGCTGCCGCGGGCGCTGCCAACCGAACGGCCGGCGCGTCGGAGTCCCATCCTGTATACCCCTTATGACGCCTCAGTGAAGCTAGATAGTTTTTAACATATCTGCGGCCCTGGGGACCACTGTTCCAAGCTGGATTTGGCGGCAAATCAGTCGAAAGTTCAGCACTCGGTGACGTTGACCGCGAGCCCTCCCAAAGACGTCTCTTTATAGATGCTGCGCATGTCGTTGCCGGTCTGCCGCATGGTG
Source organism: Gammaproteobacteria bacterium (assembly GCA_036271575.1). GTDB lineage: Bacteria > Pseudomonadota > Gammaproteobacteria > Natronospirales > REEB76 > DASUBN01. The sequence goes on along the minus strand of DATBAJ010000051.1, from coordinate 8,253 downwards.
GCGATGACCTGGTCCAGGGAGACCCGGTGCTGGCCATCGCCATGCATGGCCAGGCGGGCGGCATTGATGGCTTTGACCGAGCCCATGGCATTGCGTTCGATGCACGGTATCTGCACCAGACCACCCACCGGATCGCAAGTGAGCCCCAGGTTGTGCTCCATGCCGATCTCGGCGGCGTTCTCGATCTGGGCATCGCTGCCCTGCATGGCGGCGACGATGCCGGCAGCGGCCATGGAACAGGCCACCCCCACCTCACCCTGGCAACCCATCTCCGCGCCGGAGATCGAAGCATTCTGCTTGTAGAGGATGCCCATGGCAGCGGCGGTGAGCAGGAAACGGATCACGCCCTCCTCGTCCGCATCTTCCACGAAGCGCATGTAATAGTGCAGCACCGAGGAGATGATGCCGGCCGCACCGTTGGTGGGGGCCGTGACCACCCGCCCGCCGGCGGCGTTCTCTTCATTCACCGCCAAGGCCCAGAGGTTCACCCAGTCCATGGCGTCCAGGGCCGTGGTCTTCTTCTGCGCGGCGAGACGGGCGTGCAATATCGGTGCCCGGCGTATGACCTTGAGCCCGCCGGGCAACTCGCCACCCTCGCGCATGCCGCGGGCGGCACAGGCCTTCATGACCTCCCATATCTTGATGAGACCCGCGCGGGTCTCAGCTTCGGGGCGCCAGGCCATCTCGTTGGCCAACATCAGCTGCGGGATGCTGAGTTTGTGCTTGGCGCAGAGCGCCAGGAGTTCATCGCCGGAGGCGAAGGGATACGGGAGCTTCACGTCCGCCGCGGCCGCGTCACCTTCCATCTCGCTGCTGCGTACGATGAAACCGCCGCCGATGGAGTAGAACTCATCGGTGAACAGGGTCTGCTTCGCAGTATCCAGCGCAGTGAAACGCAAGCCGTTGGAATGCTTCGGCAGCACCTGCTCACGGTGGAACAGGAGGTCCAGAGCCTCGTCGAAAGGTATCTCGCGCCTACCCAGCAACTTGATCTTGCCGGACTTGCGGATCTTGTCCAGGCGCGCGGCGATACCATCCGGGTCCACGCCATCCGGCGTCTCCCCTTCCAGCCCCAGCAGGATCGCGCGGTCGGTGCCATGACCCTTGCCGGTGAGGGCGAGGGAACCATAAAGCTGCACCGCCACTTGGGCTGTCTTCTCAAGCAAGCCCTTCTCTTCCAGATCCAGCAGGAACTGGCGCGCGGCGCGCATGGGTCCCACCGTGTGGGAACTGGAAGGCCCCACGCCGATCTTGAACATATCGAAGACGCTGACAGCCATCGGGTACTCAATCTTCCTTAAGAGATAGCAGGCTGGCGTTGCCACCCACCGCAGCGGTATTTATGGTCACAGTGCGTTCCGTGGCGAAACGCAGCATGTAGTGCGGACCGCCTGCCTTGGGTCCGGTGCCCGACAGACCCTGCCCGCCGAAGGGCTGCACGCCCACCACCGCGCCGATCATGTTGCGGTTGATGTAGACGTTGCCGACGCGGATACGCTTCTGGATGTATTGGGCCTGGCTGTCGATACGCGAGTGTATGCCCAATGTCAGGCCATAACCCGTGGCATTGATGCTGTCGATCACATGGTCGAGTTCGCTCGCCTTGAAACGGATGATGTGCAGCACCGGGCCGAACACTTCGCGCTTGAGGATGCTCAAGTCCGGTAGCTCCACCGCCATGGGCGTCACGTAGGTGCCGCGGGGATACTCGGCCGGCGGCGCCAACTCCTTGACCAGTTTGCCTTGGGTCTTGATCCAGGCCTTATGCTCGTCGAGTTGCTGTTTGGAGGCCTTGTCGATGACCGGACCAACGTCCGTATCCAGGAACGCAGGGTCACCGATACGCAGTTCATCCATGTAGCCCGAGAGCACTTCCACCACTCGGTCAGCGATCTCTTCCTGCACGAACAGCACGCGCAGGGCCGAGCATCGCTGGCCGGCGCTGTTGAAGGCGCTCGCCACTACGTCCAGCACCACCTGCTCCGCCAGGGCGGACGAATCCACCAGCATGCAGTTCTGACCGCCGGTCTCGGCGATGAGCACCGGGATTATGCCATCGCGATTGGCGAGGGTCTGGTTGATGGTCTTGGCAGTCTCCGTGGAACCCGTGAAGGCCACGCCCGCGATACGGGCGTCCGCCACCGCATGCTGACCCACCACGGAACCGCGGCCGGGGATGAAGTTCAGCACGCCGCCGGGGACACCGGCCTCGTGCATCAGGCGTACGGCCTGCGCACCGATCAGCGAGGTCTGCTCCGCGGGCTTGGTCAGCACCGCGTTGCCAGCGGCGAGCGCCGCCGCCACCTGGCCCGTGAAGATCGCCAGCGGGAAGTTCCAGGGAGAGATGCAGACGAACACACCACGGCCCTGCAACCATAACTCGTTGGATTCGCCGGTGGGGCCCGGCATGACCTTGGGCTTGCCGAAGTCCTCCTCGGCGCGCTCGGCGTAATAGCGCAGGTAATCCACCGCCTCGCGCACTTCGGAGACGGCGTCCGGGATGGATTTACCGGCTTCGCGCACGCACAGCGCCATCAGCTCAGCAGTATGGACTTCGAACAAGTCAGCAGCCTTGCGCAGGATGCGGGCCCGCTCCATGGGGGGGGTGGCATCCCAAGCGGGTTGCGCCGCCACGGCCACATCCACCGCCTCACGGATCACCTTGTCATCCGCTTCGCGGATGATGCCGACGGCTTCATCATTATCGAGCGGATTGAGGGAGGGCTTCTCCTTGCCGCCGAGCACCTTACCACCCACGATGGGCGCGGCGATCCATTCGCGCTTGAAGGCCTTCTCCATCTCGATAGCGAGGGTAGCCAGCTTCTGCTGGTCCGCCATGTTCACGCCGCGGGAGTTGGGGCGCCAGGGGCCGTAGATGTCTTTTGGCAGCGGGATGCGCGGGTGTGGCTTCGCAGTGAGCGCCGCGACCTCCGCTACCGGATCAGCGACGATGGCTTCCACCGGGACTTTCTCGTCGATTATGCGGTTCACGAAGGAGGTATTGGCGCCGTTCTCCAGGAGGCGGCGCACCAGGTAAGGCAGCAGGTCCTCGTGGCTACCCACCGGCGCGTACACGCGGCAGTTGATTTTGAGCTTGTCCGGACCCACCACCTCGTCGTACAACTCCACACCCATGCCGTGCAGACGCTGGAACTCGAAGCTCAGATCGCCACCCGCCATCTGCATGACGCTGGAGAGTGTCTGGGCATTGTGGGTGGCAAACATGGGATACAAGGCGTCGCGGTTGGCGAGCATCTTGCGGGCGCAGGCCAGATACGAGACATCCGTGCTGGCCTTGCGGGTGAATACGGGGTAACCATCGAGTCCGCGCTCCTGGCCGCGCTTCACCTCGCTGTCCCAATAGGCGCCCTTGACGAGACGCACAGGGATACGGCGCTTGCCGCTCTTGGCCAGTGCGATGAGCCAGTCGATGACCCGGTAGGCGCGCTTCTGATAAGCCTGCACCGCGAGACCGAAACCTTCCCAGCCCTCGAGCTTGGGCGAGCGGTACGCGGCTTCGATGATGTCCAGCGAGAGGTCGAGACGCTCGCTCTCCTCTGCATCGATGGTGAGGCCCATGCCGAAACGCTTGGCGCGCTCCGCCAAGGCGACCACCTTGGGCACTAGTTCATCCATCACGCGCTCGCGGTTAGCGAGCTCGTAGCGTGGATGCAGAGCCGAGAGCTTCACGGATATGCTGGGGGCCGCGAATACGTCCGCGCCCTTCTCCACCGTGGCGCCAATGGCGTCGATGGCCATACTATAGGACTGGTAGTAGCGCTCCGCGTCCTTCGCGGTGAGCGCGGCCTCACCCAGCATGTCGTAGGAATGGCGGAACCTGCGGTTCTCGTCGTCCTTGGCGCGCTTCAGGGCTTCCTGGATGCTGCGGCCCATCACGAACTGATGACCCATGATGCGCATGGCGTGGCGGAAAGCGGCACGGATGACCGGCTCGCCCAGGCGCGCGGCGAGGGCTGCCACGTAGTTTCCGAGATTCTTCTCGATCGCCTGGTCCCACTCGATGAGCTTGCCGGTAAGCATGAGGCCCCAGGTGGAGGTGTTGACGAAGAGCGAAGGGCTGGCGCCGAGGTGCTCGGACCAGTTGCCGTTCACGATCTTGTCGCGGATGAGTTTGTCGGCGGTGTCCGCATCTGGGATACGCAGGAAGGCCTCAGCCAGGGACATGAGCACCATGCCTTCCTGGGAGGACAGGTCGTACTGGCGCAGGAACTCTTCGATGCCGCCCTTTGACTGGCGGTTCTTGCGCACCGCCTCCACCAGCGTCCTGGCACGGGCCTGGATCTGGGCGCGGGACTTGTCATCCAGCCTGGCTTCCGTCAACAGCGCGTCCACGCAGCGCGTCTCGTCGGCGAGATACAGCTCGTTGATGGCGGCGCGCAGCGGGTCCAGTTTCGGGGGCTGACCGCGGAAGATGAATTGCTCGTCGGACGAGGTGTCGGCGGGCTGATACATGAAAGCTCCGGGAGGACCTTAAGGGCGGGAAAGCCCGCTATTTTACTGGAATCGGGGGCCGGCTGCCCCGTTCAGGCTGCTCGTAGACGGTAGCGGGCGATCCTGTCGTAGTGTGGCCGGCAGCGTTCGACGAGTTCCGCCTGGAAAGGGCTGAGTGCGGGGTGTTTCGGCAGGTAGGGCTCGAAGCCCGTGGACCGCTCCACGGCCGCATACCAATGGGGTGCCCATACGCCGTCGCTGGCCCGGGGACCGGCGGGCCAATGCAGCATACGTTCGCTGAACGGTAAGCCGAGTCTCGCGCAGAACGTCCTGAGCATAGCCTGCGGGTCCTTGAGCACATCCTCCGCATCCAGCACCAGGGGCGCCTCACCCAGGCGTCGCGCGACGTGCTCGAATATCCGGCTCTGCTGCTCGAAACCCAACTCCCAGAGCGCGGCATCGGGACGGACCTTGGTGAACGACGCCACCACCAGTTCCGGGCGGCGGATCAGGAAGCAGTTATTCAGACCATCCAGCCAGTCGAGATCCATGTCCGCCAGCAGGTGCTGGGTCATGTGCTTCTGGTACCAGATGGTCTTGGCCGCAGGGATCGGGCCCGTGAGGGTCTTCGCCACCGCACGCCAATCGTTCTGCTGGGAAGCGATGACCTCGTCGCGGCCCGGGTGGGCCACGCCGGTACTGATGAGATAGTGGGCGTACAGGGGTTCATCCACCACCGTGGTGTCCTCCCGGTTCTCCCAGGAGCGCATCATGGTGGTGGAGATGTTGCGCGGCCCCGACCACATGGCGAGGCGCAGGCCCTCATTCATGCCTGCAGGCTCCTGATCATACCTGCGGAGCCCGGGCACTCTCTTGCTTCACCAGTTGCATGTACAGGCCTTGCAGTCTCTGCACCACGGGTCCGCGCGTGCCGATGCGCCGCCCGTCCACCTCCGTGACCGGTACCAGGCCGGCGAAGGTTCCCGTGACGAAAGCCTCCTCGGCACCGTACACGTCGGTGAGGCTGAAATCTTTCTCGAAATGCGGGATACCGTTATCGCGGCAGAGGCGCAGTACGTTGGCACGGGTGATGCCGCCCAGGCAATACTTGCCGGAGGAGGTCCACACCTCGCCCTTGCGCACGATGAAGAAATGCGTGGAGTTGCAGGTGGCGACGAAACCGTGGGGGTCCAGCATCAAGGCCTCGTCGGCGCCGGCCTTGGCCGCCTGGATGCAGGCCATGATGTCGTTGAGCTTCGAATGCGCATTGAGCTTGGGATCCAGGGTATCGGGCGCAGCGCGGCGCACGTGCACCGTGAACAGGCGGATGCCCTTCTCCACCGTCTCCGGCAAAGGCTGCTTGTATTCGGGGATGATCACCACCGTGGCCGGACCGAGGGTGACACGCGGGTCCTGATAAGGCGTGGCCTTCAGGCCGCGCGTGACCATGAGCCGGATGTGCACGCCGTCGTACATCTTGTTGGCGCGCAGGGTCTTCAGTATCTGCTGGGTGAGTTGTTCACGGGTCAGACCAACATCCATGTCGATGGTCTTGGCGCCTTCATACAGGCGATCGAGGTGCATCTCCAGGAACGGCAGGCCGCCGGCGTGGACCCGGAGCCCTTCCCAGACGCCGTCGCCCAGCACGAAACCGCTGTCCAGCACCGAGACCTTGGCCTCGGCGCGGGGAAAGAGCTCCCCATTGATGCTGATCTGGACGGCGGCGTTGCGCGGATCGGCGACGTAGTCGTGGGTACCCTTGGCCATGCGCTTGCTCCAGAGAAATGGCTCGGCGGATGCCGAGCCATTCTACTGAATAGCGTCAGGTCGCGCCCGCGGTGCAGCCCTGGATCGAGACGAACTGGGCGATGCAGGTGGCAATCCGGGTGAATTCCGGCTCGGCCATGGGGCCGAATTCCATGGAGAATTCCTGCAACTGGCTCCAGGCCTTGTCCTTGTCGTCCGCGGCGAGGGCCTGATTCACCTGCTCGACTGCCTGTGTACGCCGGTCGGCGAGATTCTTCTCGCAGTCCGCCTGTGCGGCGGGGTCCACGGCCGGCGGGGTATCCAGATACGTCATGGCATGGTCGAAGATCCTGGAATCGATATCGCGGTGGCTGGCATTTGGGATATGGATGTAGTCCACCCTGGACACGCAAAGCGCACGGTATTGGCTCACTGAGCGCGCATTGATGATCAGGTTGCTGGTCTCCTCCTCGCCGCTGGTGAACACATAGCGCCCACGGCTGCGCATCAGTGAGTAGCGCTCCAGCGGCGGCACCGGCACATCGTGACTGCCCAAGCCATTGCTGGTGGAGACGAACAATCCGCCGGTGAATACATCCGAATAGGCAGCGGCGATGCGGCTCGCCGTCACGCCGCCGCCGGAGAAACCGGCGATGTAGATGCGTGCGGGATCGATCTTGTACTGCGCCTCGATGTTGATGAGTCCCGTGAGCGCCAGCGGCACCCGTCGCCCGGGTACGCTGTCGTAGTTGCCGGACTTGTCAGCGCCGATGTAGATAAGCTTGTGTTCGCGGAACTCGCGCCGCCAGTTGCCTTCCATGCGGCCATCCGGTCCCCAGGAGACCCAGACCAGGACGCCATAGGCCTGGCTGCCGTCATAGTCCGACGGCACATATACCTGCCAGGTCTCCTGGGTGGGGTCGATGGTCTGGCCGGGTTTGATGCGGCCGGCGGCTTGCCACTGGTCGTAGACCAGGGGGTGTAACAGCCGCTTCAGCACTTCACCACCGTCAGCCAGGGGTGTGGTCTGGGTGAAAGACGTGCCGAACTCCCCGGTGCGGGGGGCATCGGCAACTGCAGCCGGAAGCCATAGAACGGCCAGAAGCAGAGGCAGCGCTTTTAAGTACATCCAGATTCTCCGTGGAGCCGGGACATGAGGCTCACAGAGAAGGAATACCGGCTCCCCGGCCCATAACATCCCAAAAGCCGCCGATATCGAACTGAATCATTTCTGAACGGCACCTAGAGGTTGCGGATCACCGCATCGGCGAAGGCGCTGTTCTTCATTTCCTGGGGATGGTCATCTGGCGCACGAAGTCATGGATGCCGCGCCATCCTGCTGAATGGCGTCAAGGCGCGCGCGCGGCGCAGCCCTGGATCGAGGTGGACCCGGCGATGCACGTGGCGATCTGGCTGAATTCCGGTTCCGCCAAGGGACCGAATGCGACGTTGAGGTCCTGCAACAGACCCCAGGCCTTGTCCTTGTCGCCGGCAGCGAGGGCTTGGCGCACCTGTTCGATGCCCTGGGCGCGCCGGTCGGCAAGCTTCTTCTCACAATCCGCCTGCGCAGCGGGATCCAAGGCTGGCGGCGTGTCCAGGTAGGTCACGGCGTGGGCGAAGACCCGCGAATCGATGTTGGCATGGGTGGCATTGGGGATATGGATGAAGTCTACCCGCGGTACGCAGAGCGACCGGTATTCACCCACCGCACGCACATTCGCGATGAGATTACCGGTCTCCTCGTCGCCGCTGGTGAACACATAACGCCCACGGCTGCGCATCAGTGAGAAGCGCTCCAGCGGCGGCACCGGTGCATCGGGACTGCCGATACCGTCGCTGGTAGAGACGAACAGTCCGCCGGTGAATATGTCCGCATAGGCGACAGCCATGCGGCTCGCCGTGACGCCGCCACCAGAGAAGCCGGCGATGTAGACCCGCGCGGGATCGATCTTGTACATCGCCTCGATGTTGACCAGCCCCGTGAGCGCCAGCGGCACGCGCCGCTCGACCAGGCTTTCCACGTTACCGGACTTGTCGGCGCCGATATAGATCAGC
>DATBAJ010000050.1:0-35565 GCA_036271575.1 Gammaproteobacteria bacterium | reverse complement strand
TCGCTGCGCTACCGCGGCATGCTGTACCGGCGCCTGGTGATCGTGTTCGCCATCACCTTCGCCATCCTGGGCTACATCGGCATGCAGCTGGCCACGCCGTTCTGGGCGCAGATCGGCCAGCGGCTGGCGGAACTGTATTTCCTGTTCTTCCTGGTGTCCTGGCTGTATTCCCGCCCGCGCAGCACCCGCTTCATGGCCGGCACTTTCGTGGTGGTGATGGTGGTGATCTCGCTGTTCGACGCCCTCGGCTGGGACCCCAACGAAGTGCAGCTCAAGCTGTACTCCTGGCTGGTCCCCGGCCTGTATGGCGCGGTCTTCATCCTGCTGCCGGCATTCTTCCCCAGACTGAACCAGTCTGAGACGGTGCCGGACAGGGTCACGGTCGGGGGAGGCCACTGACATGAAGAAGCTAGCCTGCATAGCCCTGCTCGCCCTGCTGCCGCTCGCCGCCCAGGCGGAAGACGGCGCGATGCTGACCGCCAATACCGACATCAGCAACACCGCCTCGCTGCAGCGTGGCGCCAAGTATTTCGCCAACTACTGCATGGGCTGCCACTCGGCCCAGTACGTGCGCTACAACCGCTTGGGTGAGGACCTGGGGCTGACCGATACCCAGCTCGAGAACTATCTGATGCCGACCGGGGGTGCCAAGCCCTACGACACCATGGTCAGCGCCATGCCGGCGGCGGACGCCGAGAAGTGGTTCGGCCGCGCACCGCCGGACCTGACCCTGGAGGCCCGCAGCCGCGGCGCTGACTGGATCTACAGCTACCTGAAGTCCTTCTATCCAGATCCGAAGACCGCGACCGGCGCCAATAACCTGATACTGCCGAACGCCGCCATGCCCAATGTGCTGTGGGAACTGCAGGGCTTGCAGCAGCCGGTCTACCGGACCGAGAAGGGCGACGACGGGGCCAGCCGCCAGGTGTTCGACCACTTTGAGCAACTGAGCCAGGGCAGATTGACGCCCGCCCAGTTCGACCAGGTAGCCATGGATCTGACCAACTTCCTGAGCTATACCGCCGAGCCCATCCAGCTCGAACGCCGCGACCTCGGTCTCAAGGTGATCGGTTTCCTGATCCTGTTCTTCCTGTTCGCCTTCATGCTGAAGCGCGAGATCTGGAAAGACGTCCACTGAGTTTTTAGTGCCGGACGGCGAGGGAGCTGTCCGCACATCATCCGCCTAGGGGCTTCCGCCATGACCCTTTATTCCAGACCGTCCTGTCCCCATTCCCACCGCGTGCGCCTGGTGCTCGCGGAGAAGGGCATCGCCATGGATGTGGTCAACGTGGAGGGCAGCAAGCTTCCTGAGGACCTGTTGGACCTCAACCCGTACAACAGCGTGCCGACGCTGGTGGACCGGGAACTGGTGCTGTACGACCCGCGCATCATCATGGAATACCTGGAAGAGCGCTTCCCGCATCCACCGCTGATGCCGGTGGATCCGGTGACCCGCGCGCGTTTCCGCCTGGCACTGTTCCGCGTGGAGAAGGACTGGTACACGCTGGTGGACGAGATCGAGCAGTCACCGGCCAAGCCGCATGCCCGTGCCAAGAAGATGCTGCGCGAGAGCCTGCTGGCGGCTTCCGACGCTTTCTCCGTGAAGCCGTATTTCCTCAGCGACGATTTCTCGCTGGTCGATTGCTCCATCGCGCCAATCCTGTGGCGCCTGCCGAAGTATGAGATCGACCTGCCGGCCCAGGCCAAGACCATACATAAGTACGCCGAACGCCTGTTCAACCGCCCGGCATTTAAGTTAAGTCTTACCGAAATCGAACGCGAGATGCGTCCCACGCCCTGAAAACCGCGTCTTTTGTTCCCTGGCTTCGTTACGGTCATGGATGACCTAACGCCGCGGGAGGGCAGGATGCCCGGGAGCGGCGGACGGTCCGGCTCGCCCATTCGCTGCGCTGTCCTGCTCCGCTCATGGCCCAGCGCGGATATCCTGTCCGCGCGCGCCCTGCATGCAGGGCGCCCTCACGTACTGAAGAGTACGCTGCGGGTGCTCGCCTCCCGCGCCTCGCCAGGAACCAAAATCCGCTGGTTTTCCACAGGGCAGCATGACAAAACAATGCCGATGAAAACTACGTTATCCTGTAGCTGATGCTTCCTAGAAAACCCTATTTCCTGCGCGCGATGCACCAGTGGATCGTGGATAGCGGTTCCACGCCCTACATGGTGGTGGACGTGAACGTGGAGGGTGTGGAGATCCCGCCGGGCTACGCCCAGGACGGCAAGCTGGTGCTCAACGTGAGCTACGAAGCGACCAGCACCCTGGATCTCGGCGCTGAATTCGTCGGCTTCGACGCGCGTTTCGGCGGCGTCTCGCGCCGGATCCGGGTGCCGATGGCGGCGATCCTCGCCGTCTATGCCCACGAGAGCGGCCAGGGCATGTTGTTCGACGCGGAAGATTCGCCGGAGGATGCGGCGCCGAGTGGCGGCGACGGGCCCAAGCCCGCCGGCAAGAAGCCCACCCTGAAGGTGATCAAATAATCATATGAGGCGGCCTTAGGGCCGCTTCGTCGTTTCGGGAGACCGCCATGTCCGACCGCAATCGCCTGGCCCGTATGGTGCACAAGTTCGACGGGTATCCGGCCCGGCTGCGTCGCTTCCTCATCACTTGGGCCTTCGGCGGCACCGTGCACTTCGTGCGCACCGCCGGCGTCAAGTTCCAGGAGCTGACGGAGGAACGGGCGGTGCTGACGCTCACCAACCGGCGCCGGGTGCAGAACCATATCGCCACAGTGCACGCCGCCGCGGTAGCCCTGATCGGCGAGACCGGCACCGGCGCGGTGTTCGGCATGAGCGTGCCGGACGACAAGTTCCCCATCCTGAAGAGCATGCGCATCAACTATACCAAGCGCTCCCAGGGGGCTCTGCGGGCCGAAGCCACGCTCTCACCCGAGATGCGCGAGCGCCCCTGGGTCGAGGAGAAAGGCGAGATCGCGGTTCCGGTGAAGATCACCGACGAGACCGGTGAAGCCACCGTAGACGCGGAATATGTATGGGCGTGGCGTCCCAAGAAGAAGAAATGATAGAAGTCGTCCAAGGGGATATCACCAAACTCGAGATCGACGTCATCGTCAATGCGGCCAACGAGAGCCTGTTGGGCGGCGGGGGCGTGGACGGTGCCATCCACCGCGCCGCCGGGCCGGAGCTCCTGGAAGCTTGCCGCCGGCTCGGACCCTGCCTGACCGGCGAAGCCAGGATCACGTCGGGGTTCCGTCTCAAGGCGCGTTGGGTCGTGCACACGCCGGGTCCGGTGTGGCGCGGCGGTGGCCTCGGCGAGCCCGGACTCCTGCAGGACTGCTATGTCAACTCGTTCAAGCTCGCGGTCGAGGCTGGGGCTCGCAGCATCGCCTTCCCCTGTATCAGCACCGGCGTCTACGCTTATCCCAAGGAGCCGGCGGCGCGCGTCGCGCTTGCGGTGATGCATGAGCATGAACGCGGGTTCGAGCGCATCGTCGCCTGCTGCTTCGGCGCGGACGATGCGGAGTTGTATCGCGGTCTGATGCATCGGTGATGCACTGACAGGCAGCGCGATCCTGCTTATACTAGGGCCGTATCGCTAGCCTATGCCTGCTGTGCAGGGAAAAGAATGCAGCGCCAGAAGACCGCACACGACCGAATCCGAGAAGCCCTCCTGTCCTGTCGCGTCTGCGACTTGCAACCCGTATGCCTGCCCTGGGAGATGGAGGTCGAGGAGCGCAAGCTCCTGGATCGCATCGTCGAGCATCCCCGGCCGCTACAGAAAGGCGAATACCTGTACCGTGCCGGGGACCCATTGCTGGGCATCTACGCGGTGCGCAGCGGCCTGTTCAAGAACCACCAGCCGGACGGCAGCGCGCGTGACCGGGTGGTGGGCTTCGGCCTGCCGGGCGAGCTCCTGGGTGTGGACGGCATCTACTCGCAACGCCATGGTTCCGCCGCAGTGGCGCTCATGGAGAGCGCGGTGTGCGTGCTGCCCTACACGGAGCTGGCGGCACTCCTTGGGCGCAGCGAACGCTTGCGCGATCAGATCCTGAGACTGGCGAGCCGCGGCGCGGGTCCCGTGATCGGAGCCGCCGCCCGGAACGGCAGCAGCGAGTGGCGCGTCGCAGCCTTCCTGCTGGACCTGGCGCTGCGCAACCACGCTCATGGCGGTTCCCGGTCGCGGTTCGCGTTCCCGATACCGGAGCAGGACGTGGCGAATCATCTGCAGCTCGCGCCCCAGGAGGCGGAGCGCATATTCGCCTATTTCCAGGGCAACGGGCTCATCGCACGGGATAAGAACGATCTCTGTGTGCTCGATGAGAAGCGCCTGGGGCGCATCGCCGGCGCCGATTGAGATACGGGCGACGCCCGACCCAAATAAACATAGGTATATCCGGTCGGGGTAGGCGAATCGGCCTACCCTTGAAGTCCTAGGGGCACTTCCACACACGTGAGCAGCCTTCCGCCATCGCCGGGGCGGTGGATGGCACCTGCGCACAAGAAGCAAGAATGCAGGCAGTCATCGCGGTCCTGACGGAGACCCATCGCAACATGGAGCGCGTGCTCATGCTGATGCGGTTTCAATTGGACTCGCTCAAGCCCCATAACCACGCCGCGGCCTACGTGCTGCTGGCCAATGCGGTCGGCTACATGCACCGCTATCCGAGCCTGATCCACCATCCCGCCGAGGAACTGATCGGCGCGAAACTCGCGCGTTATGCTCCCGAGACGCGGGCGCTGTGCGACCGCATCCGCGAGCAGCACCAGCGCTTCGCCACCGTCGAGATCAGGCTGCAGCGGGACATCCGCGCCGCCCATGCCAGCGATGGCGACGGATGGCGCGACATCCAGGAACAGGGTGTGGCGTACTGCCTGGAGCATGCCACCCACATACGCCTGGAGGAGACCGAGCTCTTCCCCCTCGCGCTACGCTGGCTGAAAGGTGCTGACTGGCATGAGATCGACGGCCAGTGCAAGGCCATGTCCGATCCGCTGTTCGACGGCAAGGATCTCGGCCGTTACGACAGTCTCTACGACTACCTCATGACCGACGGCCAACGCTTCGACCTGCACTGAGGCGGCGGCGACTAATCCGGCAGGAGCTTGCCGGGATTGAGGATGCCGTTTGGGTCGAACTGCTGCTTGAGCTTGCGCATCAGTTCCAGGGTCGCGGCATCGAACTCCAGGGCCATGAAGGGCCTTTTCTCCAGACCCACCCCATGCTCACCGGACAGGGTGCCGCGCATATCCAGCACGGTCCTGAACACGTCCTGCAGGCAGGGTTCAGCGTTCCGCATCTGCGCCGCATCGTCCGGATCCACCAGCAGGTTCACGTGGATGTTGCCGTTGCCGGCGTGGCCGAAGTTGACGATGGGCACACCGTACTTCTTCGACAAACCGCCCAGTGCCGCGATGAAGTCCGCCATGCGCGACACCGGCACCACCACGTCTTCATTGATCTTCTTGGGCGCGATCTTGCGCAAGGCGGGAGAGAGTGCCTTGCGCGAGGTCCAGAGCGCCGCGGCTTCTTTGTCGTCCTTGGCGGCCCGGAACTCCATGCAACCCGGACCCTGGGCTGCAGCGCCCACGGCGGCGGCGGCATCGTCCAACTGTCCTGGCGCACCGTCCACCTCGATGAGCAGCATGGCCCCGGCATCTGCAGGCAGGTCATTGCCCGCATAGCCGCGGATCATGCCGATGGCGGTACCGTCGATGAACTCCAGCACGCAGGGCGTGACCGGCTGTGCCATGATGCGCGACACTGCCGCGGCCGCGGCGGTCATGTCCGAGTAGAGGGCGCGCAGGGTGCGCACCGCTTCGGGTTTCGGCGTGAGCTTCAAGGTCGCTTCGGTGATCACCGCAAGGGTGCCCTCGGAACCGATGAGCAGGCGGGTGAAGTCGTAACCCATGGCGCCCTTGGTGGTGTAGACGCCGGCATTCAATTCCTGGCCGGAGCCCAGCACCGCCTTGAGGCCCAAGACGTTGTCCCGGGCGGTGCCGTATTTCACCGCGTGGGGGCCGCCGGCGCCGCAGGCGAGGTTGCCCCCCACGGTGGAGTAGCCGGCGGAGGTCGGATCCGGCGCCCAGAAGAAACCCTGTTTGCCCGCCGCCTCCTGCACCGCGGCATTGGTGGTACCGCACTCGGTCACCAGGGCGCGATTCGCGCCGTCCACCGAGAGGATGCGGTTCATGCGTTCCAGGGCCAGTACCAGTCCGCCCTGCACCGGCACAGCGGAGCCTGTAGTGCTGCTGCCGAGGCCGCGGCTGGTCAAAGGGATCTTGAATTCGTTGCAGAGAAGCACCGCCTGCACCACTTCCGCATGGGAGGCAGGGAAGGCCACCGCGTCGGGTTCCGCCTGGCGGCGGCTGTTGTCGTAGCTGTAGGGCCAGCGGTCGCCGGGATCGGTGAAGAGATCTTCCTTGCCAACCACGGCGGCGAGCCGGGTGAGGAACTCGGTCGGAAGCCGGTTGCCGCTCACGGGATCAGGCGGGGAACAGCTGTTCGTCGATGAGGTCGCAGAGGCAGTGCAGGGCCAGGAGATGCACTTCCTGGATGCGCGCCGTGACCTTCGCCGGCACGCGGATCTCCACGTCGTCGGCCTTGAGTTGCGCGGCCATCTTGCCGCCGTCCTTGCCGGTCAGGGCCACCACCTTGATGCCTTTCTCGTGGGCCGCGTCGATGGCGCGCATCACGTTCGGGGAGTTGCCGCTGGTGGAGATCGCCAATAGCACGTCGCCCTTGCGTCCCAGGGCCCGCACCTGCTTGGAGAAGATCTCGTTGTACTCGTAGTCGTTGGAGATGGAGGTGAGGGTCGAGGTATCGGTGGTCAGGGCGATGCCGGCGATGCCTGGGCGCTCACGCTCGTAGCGGTTGAGGAGTTCCGCCGAGAAATGCTGGGAGTCCGCCGCCGAGCCGCCGTTGCCGCAGCTCATGACCTTGCCCTCGTGCTTCAGGGATTCGGCCATCAGCTTCCCCGCCGCCAGGATGTGGGGCACCAGCACTTTTATGGCTGCCTGCTTGGTGGCGATGCTGTCGTTGAATTGCTGTGTGATGCGGTCTTCCAGCTTCATAAACCCCTCGTGATTTCAGCCGCTCAGCCCGGCTGGAAAGCGTCCTGTATCCATTCTAACGCGCCCGGCCCCTCGCTTCCCGACACCGCCACCACGTCGAAGCGCAGCGGCTTGCGGCGCAGTCCCGCGTGCTGGCTGAGGAAGTACCGGGTGGCGAGGGTCAGCTTGCGCTGCTTGGCGTAGCCCACGGTCTCGGCGGCGCTGCCGCGGCTGTCGTCGTGCCGGTAGCGCACCTCCACCACCACCACGGTGCCCGCGCGGTCCAGCAGCACCAGGTCCAGCTCGCCCTGCGGGCAGCTGTAGTTGCGGGTATGCAGGGTCAAGCCTTCGGCCAACAGCATCTCCAGGGCCAGCCGTTCCGCCTGCTGGCCGCTTTCGAGATGCTTGGGGCTCACGGCTTGGGGGCAGGCTGCACGGCAGTCACGGGCGCGCTGGCCGGCAGGTCCACCGGTGCCAGGAGCTCCACGGAGCCGCCGTCGAAGTCGGCCCAATCCAGGCGCCGGTGCACGCGGCCGTCCGGATCCATGCTGAGCAGGCCGGTGACGCCCTGCACCGCCTGCGTGATGCCGTGGGTGTTATACAGCAAGGGCACCAGCCGGTAGGCGTCGAAACCCAAGGCGTACAGGCGGCTGTTGCCGGCGAAGTTGTTGGGCCAGAACTTGGCGAGCGTGCCGCGCATGTCCGCCACGGAGCCCGATTCCTCCAGGGTCCAGGGCATGTCGTCGAAAGTGATGCCGTTCAACACCGTGTTGTCCACGTTGGCGTCCAGCTCGTACACCCGCGAGGTGGAGTACACCGGCACGTCCTCGGCATGGTTGAAGGCGATCTGCGGCTGGACGGTGCGGGCGTCGCGGGCGTTGGCGGCCAGGAAGATGAACTGCACGTCCTGGCGGCGGCGCGGCTCGAACTCCAGGTGCGTGCCGATGCTGGAGGCCAAGCGCTGCTCCCGGTCGTCGCTCGCATCCAGGTTCAGGAGCTGGGACAGCACGCCGGTGAGGTCCTCCGGCTTGGCGTTGGGCGGGTAGGCCTGCATCCCCAACAGCACGCCGCCTAGCTGGGTGAAGCGCGTGGAGAAGGCGTTGAACATGCGCGCGCCCAGTTCGTCGTTGGCCACCAGCGCCACGGCGCGCATGCGGCCTTCCGCCACGGCGCGTTCCGCCGCCTGCGCCGCTTCGCCTTCCGGCAGCAGGCCGAACTGGTAGAAGCCGGCGGGGCCGCCGCGGTTGTTGTCGAGATAGTTGAGCGCCAGCACCGGCACCGGCAGGGAGGGCTGCGCGGCAAGACCCGCCACCGCTTCCTTGGTCAAGGGACCGATCACCATGTTGACGCCGTCCGCGACCGCTTTCTGATACGCGGCTTGTGCCGTGGCGGCGGTGGTGCCGGAATCGTAGAGCGTGATGCTGGGCGGATTGCTGCCGCCCAACTGGTAATAGGCGGCCAGCAGACCGTCGCGTACCGCGTCGGCGGGCGATTGGTAGTTGCCGCCCAGGGGCAACAGCACCGCGATCTTGGGCGGGAAGGAGGTGAGGGCTTCCTGTTTCGCGATCAGGTCCGGTACCAGCTTCTGTTGCGCCGGATGATCGGGATATTTGGACTGCCACTGCTTGATCTGGTCGAGGAACTTCTCAGGTTGCTGCCAGCTGGTGCGTTCGATGTCGGCGAGCTCCAGCCAGCCGCGCGCCGCCGGGCTGAGGCTGGCCGGCAGCTTGTTCACGTCATAGGGGGTGTGGGTCTCGTTCAGGGTGTTCCAGATGAGGTCGCGGTTGGCGGCCACTTCCGGGCTGTTGGGCGTGAGGTCAGTCTCGCGCTCGGTCCAGTCCTGCACCGCCGCCGGCAGGTCGCCCAATGCGATATGCACCTGGCCGCGCACCAGGAGCGCCTTGGCCTTCAACTCCACCGGCAGAGGTCCCAGCGCGAACTTCAGGCGCTGCAATGCGGTCTGCGGCTGGTGGTCGGCGAGGTACAGGCTCGCCTTCAGGATCTCGAGGCGCGCCAATAGGGCTGGATAGAGACTTTTCTCATGGACCTCGCGGATCAGCGCCCAGCTGCGCGCGGTGTTGCCGGCCAGCTCCCAGTCCTCGGCCGCGCCCACCAGGAATTCGTTGCGCTGGTTGGGTTGGGCGGTGGCGGCGAGCTTCTCATCCAGGGCAGCGGCATCGGCGTATTTGCCGGCCTGTTCCAGTTGCGTGACCGCGCCCACCTGGGCCACGCCGTTCGGACGCGTGGCCGTGGTGCTGCAGGCAGCGAGTAGTGCGAGACCCGACACCGTGAGCAGGCACAGGAGGTTCTTGGGGGCGAAGATGCCTTGCATGGGACGAGGGTTCCGTAGCAGGATTGGGCGGACATTCATGATACCCGTTCCCGCCCGGGACCGGGATTTCACCGAGGAATCCAGTGTCCCAACGGCCCGGCGTGCTGTACGTGGTAGCGACCCCCATCGGTAACCTGGAGGACATCTCGGCGCGTGCGCTGAAGGTCCTGACCCAGGTGCAGGTGGTGGCCGCGGAGGACACCCGTCACAGCGGTACCTTGCTTGCCCACTTCGGCATCCGCGCCTCGCTCATCTCCTTGCATGACCACAACGAGGCGGAGCGCGCGCCCCTCCTGGTGGCGCGCCTGCAGGCCGGCGAATCGGTGGCCTTGATCTCCGATGCCGGTACGCCGCTCATCAGCGATCCCGGCTTCGACCTGGTGCGGGCGGCGCGCGCGGCCGGTATCGCGGTCACGCCCATCCCCGGTGCCTCGGCACTGGTGGCCGCGCTGTCCGTGAGCGGTCTGCCCACGGACCGTTTCGTGTTCGAGGGCTTCCTGCCGCAGAAGGCCGCGGCGCGGCGCGAGCGCCTCGCGGCTCTCGCCGGGGAGAGCCGCACGCTGGTCTTCTATGAGTCGGTGCACCGTCTGCAGGAATCGCTGCAGGACATGGCAGCCGCCTTCGGGCCGGAGCGGGCGGCCGTGCTGGCCCGGGAACTCACCAAACTGCACGAGGGAGTACGCGAGGCGCCCCTGCAGGCCCTGGCGGAATGGGCGGCGAGCGATCCCGCCGCCGGCAAGGGCGAGGTGGTGGTGATGGTGGCCGGCAGCGCGGCGCAGGAAAGCGTCGCGCTGGACGCCGAGGCAGAGCGGGTGCTCAAAGCGCTGTTGCAGGAGTTGCCCGTGAAACAGGCGGCGGGTCTGGCGGCGGAGATCACCGGGCGGAAGAAGAATGAGCTTTACGATCGCGCCCTGGAATTGGCCGGCAAGAAATGAAGCTGTTGTCCGCAGACGTCTATCTGATGGCTGGCGGCCTCGCCGCTGCGGCTGCTGGCCTGATACATCTCCTGATCCCCTTGGGCGGGCCTGCCTGGTATGCCTTCTTCGGCGCACCCCGACGGCTGGTGCGCATGGCGGAAGCCCATGCTCTGTATCCCACCATGAGTTGCATGCTGATCGCTGCGGGCTTATTCGCTTGCAGCGCCTATGCCTTCTCCGGGGCCCGACTGTTGCCACCGTTGCCGCTGCTGCGCCCGGTGCTCGCGGCTATCGCCCTGGTGTTCCTGTCGAGGGGCGTGGGTTTCCTGCTCCTGGAGTGGCTGTGGCCCGGTTCGCTGCTGCGGGTCTCCGGTTCCCAGGGGATAGATACCTTCCTGCTGGTCTCTTCGTTCATCTGCCTGCTGATCGGCCTGGCCTATGCCCTGGGGCTCTTTTCCGCCTGGGAACGCCTGGGTCAGCCCGGCTGAGCCATCGGCTCCGGTATCATAGCTACTGGAGTCGGCCAGGCAGTCGCAGTGCGCAAGCACTGAGGAAAGTCCGGGCTCCATAGGACAGGGTGCCAGGTAACGCCTGGGGGGCGCGAGCCCATGGAAAGTGCCACAGAAAACATACCGCCTAAGCGCGCAAGCGCCGGTAAGGGTGAAAAGGTGCGGTAAGAGCGCACCGCGCGGCGGGTAACCGTCCGCGGCACGGAAAACCCCACCCGGAGCAAGGCCAAATAGGGGAGCAAGCGGCGTCAAACCCGCACGTGCGGTCCGCACGGCTCCCGGGTAGGCTGCTAGAGGCGGGGAGTGATCCTCGTCCCAGATGAATGGCTGTCCACGACAGAACCCGGCTTATCGGCCGACTCCTTCTTTCCTCGGTCCTTGAGCCAACCCTCACTAAAGTGGGGGAAAGCCGGGGTTTTCTTTTAAATAATTGCGGTATTCACCTGAATATAGTTAATGTCTGTTATAGGTCATCTTCATAAGTCTTTGATTTTTATGTTCTTAATTCGACCATTTTTCAAGCAAAATCACTCCTAAGTCCCTGTCCCACAAGCAAATTTTGCCTGTTTCGCCCTTGACGCGCCCTCTTGGCCTTCCTATAGTGTCGTTCGGTGGGAAAAAGTGGAATGAAATGGGCCACGAGGCCCCCACTGGAGGCGGGACGGGCAGATGTTTCGAGGTATCAACAACCTGACGCTGGACGCGAAGGGCCGGCTGGCCGTGCCCGCGCGTTACCGCGAGCACATCCAGGAGACCTGCCGCGGCCAACTCGTGGTCACAATCGACCGTGACCACTGCCTGCTGATCTATCCCATGCCCGAATGGGAAGCCCTGGAGGAGCGCTTGGTGCGCCTGCCAAGCCTCAACAAACAAGCCCGCGAACTGCAGCGCCTATTGCTCGGCCACGCCACGGAAGTGGAGTTGGACGGCCACAGCCGCGTGCTGCTGCCGCCGGAACTGCGCAGCTTCGCTGCTCTCGAGCGCGACGTGGTGCTGCTCGGCCTCGGCCGCAAATTCGAACTCTGGCAACAGGCCAACTGGGATGCGCGCCGCGAGGCGAGCCTCAACGGGGACGAAGCCGCGGGCGGCGGCTTGCCCGACGAACTCGCCAGGCTGGTGCTTTGAACGCGGTGGAGCTCCACCGCCCGGTGTTATTGCAGGAGGCGGTGGACGGGCTCGCGGTGCGGGCCGACGGCGTGTACGTGGACGGCACCTTCGGCCGCGGCGGACACAGCCGCGCGATCCTGGCGAAGCTGGGAGAGAAGGGCCGCTTGATCGCGCTGGACCGGGATCCGGAAGCGTGTGCCGCGGCAAAGATTTTGGCTGAGGGCGACGCAAGACTGACTATCTACCGCGCTGCATTCTCCAGTCTGGAGCGCATCGCGACGGAGGCGGGCGTGCTGGGTCGGGTGGACGGAGTGTTGCTGGACATCGGTGTGTCGTCGGCACAGCTGGACGACCCGGGCCGCGGCTTCAGTTTCATCCAGGCTGGGCCCCTCGACATGCGCATGGATCCGGAGAGCGGCGAGAGCGCTGCGCAGTGGTTGAACCGCGCCGACGAGAAGGAGATCGCCGGTGTGCTGTTCAGCTTAGGGGAGGAGCGTCACGCGCGTCGCATCGCCAAGCTGATCGTCACTGAACGCGCGATCACACCGATCACGGACACCTTGCAGCTGGCCGCTATCGTGAGCCGCGCCTCGCCGCGCCACGACCGTCACAAGCATCCGGCCACGCGCAGCTTCCAGGCCATCCGCATCTTCATCAACCGCGAACTCGAGGAACTCACGGGTTGCCTCGAACAGTGCCTGAGAGTGCTGGCGCCGGCCGGCCGGCTCGCGGTGATCAGTTTCCATTCGCTCGAAGACCGCATCGTCAAACGCTTCATACGCGATCACTCGCGGCTGCCGCCGCCGGATCCGCGCGCGCCCTGGCTGGAGCCGACCGGCACGCCGGACCTGAGACCCATCGGCAAGGCCATCCAGGCATCCGAAGACGAGATCCGCGACAACCCACGCGCGCGCAGCGCCGTATTGCGGGTGGCGGAGCGGCTGGCATGAACCTTTCCCTGAGCCGCGCGGTGGTGGCCCTCCTGGGCCTGGCGACGTTCCTCTCGGCCATCGCGCTCATCGACGCGCGCCACCAGAACCGGGTGCTGTTCGAGCAGTTGGAGCAGCTGCATCAAGAGCGGGACCAGTTGAACATCGACTGGGGCCGGCTGCTCCTGGAGCAGAGCACCTGGAGTACCCACGCTTATATAGAGCAGTCCGCCACCCAGAAGCTGGACATGGGCATCCCGGCGGACCCGCAAGTGCTGGTGGTGAAGCCATGAAGCGCGGCGCCGCCTCCCTGGAACAGAAGCCCGGCGCCAGCGCCACAGGCTGGCGTAGCGTCGCGCTCCTGGCCTTCTTCACGCTGGTGGCGGCGGGGCTTATTGGGCGAGCTGTCTACTTACAGGTGTTGGACAAGCAGTTCCTGCTCACCCAGGGCGCCGAACGGCACCTGCGGGTGGTGGAGATGCCGGCTCACCGCGGCATGATCCTGGACCGCAACGGTCAGCCCCTCGCGGTCAGCACGCCCGTGGATTCCATCTGGATGAACCCGCAGGAGCTGCCCGCCACTTCGGTATCGCCGCTGGCGCGGGCCTTGGGGGCAAAGCCAGCCGATCTCGCGCACCTCATCAAGGTCAGCGGTGACAAGGAGTTCGTCTACCTGGCCCGCGGCATGGATCCTTATGCCGCCCAGCAGGTGATGGCCTTGAACCTGCCGGGCGTCTACACCCAGCGCGAATACCGCCGTTACTATCCGGCGGGCGAAGTCACGGCCCAGGTGCTGGGATTCACCAACGTGGACGACCAGGGCCAGGAAGGTCTGGAGCTCGGCTACAACGGCTGGCTGAAGGGCGTGCCGGGAGCGGAGCGGGTGATCGTGGATCGCTACGGCCGCTCGGTGCAGGACGTTGAGAACCTGCGGGCACCGCGCGCCGGTCAGGACATGACTTCCAGCATCGACCTGCGTATCCAGTATCTGGCTTACCGCGCGCTCAAGCAGGCGGTACTGGCCCAAGGCGCCAAGTCCGGCTCCATCGTGGTCATGGATTCCAAGACCGGTGAAGTGTTGGCCATGGCCAACCAGCCTTCCTTCAATCCCAACAACCGCAGCGGTTCCGACGGCGACGACTTCCGCAACCGCGCGGTGACGGACATGTTCGAGCCGGGCTCCAGCATGAAGCCCTTCACCATGGTGGCGGCGCTCCTGTCCGGCAAGTATCAGCCGGGCTCGATCGTGGATACCTCGCCCGGCACCTTGCGACTCGCCAACTACATCATCCACGACGACGGCCATGACTACGGTCGCATCGATCTCACCACGATCATTGAAAAATCTTCAAACGTTGGCGCGAGCAAGGTGGCTTTGTCGCTGCCGCCGGAGTTCATGTGGCGCACCCTGGATGCCTTCGGTTTCGGCCGCGGCACCGGCAGCGGTTTCCCGGGTGAGTCCTCCGGTAACCTGCCGTCCTATCGCGCCTGGAACCCGACGCGCCAGGCGACCATCTCCTACGGCTACGGCGTCGCCATCACCGCGCTGCAACTCGCCGACGCCTACGACACCTTGGCCGACGGCGGCATGCATACTGCGCCGAGCTTCGTGCGGCTCGCCGATGCGCCCATGCCGCAGCCGGTGATCCCGCCGCAGCTGTCCGCGACCCTGCGCGGCATGCTGGAGACGGTGGTCTCGCAGGAGGGCACCGGCAAGCTGGCGGACATCGCCGGTTATCACGTGGCGGGCAAGACCGGCACGGCCCACGTGGCGGTGAACGGCGGTTACTCCGCCGACAAGTACATCTCGGTGTTCGCCGGCATGGCGCCGGCCAGCGATCCGCGCCTGGTCACCGTGGTGGTCATCAACCAGCCCACCAAGGATTATTTCGGCGGTACCGTGTCGGCGCCGGTATTCGCGCAGGTGATGCGCGGTGCGCTGCGCCTGCTGGATGTGATGCCCGACGACCTGGACAGCCTGCCCGCTACCTCGCTGGCGGTGAACCAGGCGGCGGCGCCATGATGGCCACGGCGCGCGCCCTCAGCTCCATGCCGCTCAGCGAAGTGTTGCGGGGTCGGGCAGATCCGGCCGCCGGCGCCGATACGCCGGTGCTCGGCCTCGCGCTGGACAGCCGCGGCATCGGCCCCGGCTATCTGTTCCTCGCCTGCAAGGGCCACCACCATCACGGCCTGGAGCATCTCGCCGACGCACGCCGGCGCGGCGCCGTGGCACTGGCCTACGATCCTGCCGGCGCCGATGCCTATCTGCCGTTGCCTCTGGGTCTGCCAGCGGCGGCCGTCGCCGATCTCAACGCCAAGGCCAGCGGCATCGCTGCACATTTCTACGGCGACCCCACCGCCCACCAGCAGGTGATGGCGGTGACCGGCACCAACGGCAAGACTTCGGTGAGTCTGATCACCGCCCAATCCCTGAGCGAGGCGGGCAAGCCCTGTGGCGTGCTCGGCACCGTGGGTTTCGGTGCCTACGGCAAGCTCGAGACCCCGACCCACACCACGCCGGATGCGGTGAGCACCCAGGCCTGGCTCGCGCGCTTCCGTGATGAGGGCCTCGGCCACGTGAGCATGGAGGCCTCGAGCCACGCGCTGCATCAAGGCCGGGTGGATGGCGTGCACTTCACGGTGGCGGTGTTCACCAACCTCACCCGCGATCACCTGGATTACCACGGCGACATGCAGGCTTACGGCGCCGCGAAGCGCCGTCTGTTCGAACGCCCGGGCCTGAAGTACGCGGTGATCAACCTGGACGACGCGTTCGGCCGCGAGCTGGCAGCCACGCTGCCGGCGCGGGTGGAGTGTATCGGTTACACGCTGGAGGACCGCGACGGTCCGCGCGGCACCACGCTCCGGGGCAGCGACCTGCAGCTGGGCAGCGGCGGCTTGGGTTTCGATGTGACCAGCGAAGCCGGCATCGGCCACGTGGATTCGCGCCTGCTGGCGCGTTTCAACGCCGAGAACCTGCTGGCGGTCCAGGGCACGCTCCTGGCGCTCGGCATGAGCTTCGAGGCGACGCTGGAGGCACTGGCCCGGGCCCGCACCGTGCCGGGTCGCATGGAATGTTTCGGCGGCGGCGCCAAGCGCCCGCTGGCCGTGGTGGACTATGCCCACACGCCGGACGCCCTGGAGAAATCGCTGGCGGCGGCCCGCAGCCATTGCCGCGGCCGGCTGTGGTGCGTGTTCGGCTGCGGCGGCGAACGCGACCGGGGCAAGCGTCCGCAGATGGGCGCCATCGCCGAGACCCTCGCGGACCGCATCGTGGTCACCGACGACAACCCTCGCGGCGAGGATGGCGACGTCATCGTCGCCGAGATCCTGGCGGGTATCCGCGACCATAGTCGCGTCACGGTGGAACGGGACCGTGGTCGTGCCGTGGAGCGGGCGGTGCGTGGCGCACTGCCGGGGGACGTGGTGCTGGTGGCGGGCAAGGGCCACGAGACCGAGCAGGTCATCGGCGGCCAGAAACTGCATTACAGCGACCGCGAGACTGCGGCGCGGCTCATGGAGGGCGCGCCATGATGCGCCGCTTGTCAGACGTCGCTGCCGCCGCCGGTGGCCGGCTGATCGGCCCGGACCGGGAGTTCGGTCGCGTGAATCAGGACACCCGCAAGCTGGGCCAAGGCGAGTTGTTCGTCGCCATCAAGGGCGAGAACTTCGACGGCCACGAGTTCCTGTCCCAGGCGGAGAAGTCGGGCGCTGCTGGCGCACTGGTGGAGCGTGAGTCGCGCACGGCGCTGTCCCAGGTATTGGTGCAGGACACGCGCAAGGCGCTGGGCGCCTATGCCGCGGCCTGGCGCCGCAAGTTCCCCTTGAAGCTGGTCGGCATCACCGGTTCCAGCGGCAAGACCACGCTGAAAGAGATGACCGCCAGCATCCTGAAAGTGAGCGGCGCCACGCTGGCTACCCGCGGCAATCTCAACAACGATATCGGCATGCCGCTGACGCTCTTGGAGCTGGATGCGTCCTGCCGCTACGCAGTGATCGAGATGGGCACCAACCATCCGGGCGAGATCGGCTACCTCGCGGAGCTGGCGGCGCCGGACGTCAGCGTCATCACCAACGCCGGCCCCGCGCATCTCGAGTTCCTCAGGGACGTCGCCGGCGTGGCGAAGGAGAAGGGCGCCATCTACGCCCATCTCGCGCCGGAAGGTGTCGCGGTGATCAACGCGGATGACACCTATGCTTCGCTCTGGCGCGGCATGGCTGGCAAGCACGCCGTGCGCAGTTTCGGCCTGCAGACCGACGCCGATTTCCATCCACAGCCTGGTTCGCTGCAACAGAGCGCCTCCGGCAGCTGGCGCTTCCGCCTGGTCTCGCCGGGGGGCGAAGTGGACCTGGAGGTCTCGCTGCCCGGTAAGCACAACGTGAGCAATGCCTTGGCCGCCGCTGCTGCCGCGGTGAGCGCAGGCGCGACTCTGGCGGAAGTACGCGAGGGCTTGGCGCTTGCGCCGACGACCACGGGCCGCCTCATCGTGGGCGAGGGCGTGAACGGCGCGCGGCTGATAGATGACACCTACAACGCGAATCCCCTGTCTCTCAATGCTGCGGCCGAGTTCGCCGTGAGCCTGGGTGGCCCGGTGTGGCTGGCACTCGGCGACATGGGCGAGTTGGGCGGTTCCGCCGAGCGGCTGCATTCCGAGAGCGGTGCGCGCTTGCGCGCGCTCGGTGTGGAGCGTCTCTACGCCGTGGGGCCCATGAGCCGTCACGCGGTAGAGGCGTTCGGCAAGGATGGACGTTGGTTCGAGAGCCAGGACGCTTTATCGCGCGCGCTGCGCGCGGAGACGAAGGCTGGCGTGACTCTGCTGGTCAAGGGTTCCCGTTCCATGCGTATGGAGCGGGTGGTGGATGCCTTGCGCTCACAGCCGGCGGGCAAGACCGCCAACGGAGATCACTAGATGTTGCTGCTGCTCGCCGACTTCCTGAGCCGCTATGTCTCCGTGTTCCACGTGTTCTCGTACCTCACGTTGCGGGCGATCTTGGGGATACTCACTGCCTTGAGCTTCTCGTTCATCTCGGGCCCGGCCATGATCCGCTGGCTCACCACCGTGAAGGTGGGGCAGAGCGTGCGCAAGGACGGCCCGCAGTCGCATCTCTCTAAGGCCGGCACCCCCACCATGGGCGGGACCCTGATCCTGGCGGCCATCTTCATCGCCACGCTCCTGTGGGGCGACCTGCGCAACCGCTACATCTGGATCCTGCTCGGCGTCACCGTGGCTTTCGGCGCCATCGGCTTCGCCGACGATTACCTGAAGCTGGTGTTGAAGAACTCCAAGGGCCTCGCGGCCAGGCAAAAGTACCTGTGGCAGTCCGTGTTCGGCCTCGCCGCGGCCCTGGCCCTGTATTTCGGCCACCACGAGGCGGCGGAGATCGACTACATCCTGCCGTTCTTCAAGTTCGTGGAGCTGCCGCTGGGGGCGTTCTTCATCGTCATCACCTACTTCGTCATCGTGGGCACCAGCAACGCTGTGAACCTGACCGACGGCCT
Source organism: Gammaproteobacteria bacterium (assembly GCA_036271575.1). GTDB lineage: Bacteria > Pseudomonadota > Gammaproteobacteria > Natronospirales > REEB76 > DASUBN01. The sequence goes on along the minus strand of DATBAJ010000050.1, from coordinate 17,248 downwards.
GGACGGCCTCGCCATCATGCCGGCGGTGCTGGTGGGTGGCGCGTTGGGCGTATTCGGTTATGCCTCGGGTAACTTCAACTTCGCCCACTATCTGTCCATCCCCTACCTGCCGGGCGCCGGCGAGGTGGTGGTGTACTGCGGCGCGTTGGTGGGCGCGGGGCTCGGCTTCCTGTGGTTCAACGCCTATCCGGCCCAGGTGTTCATGGGCGACGTGGGTGCGCTCTCGCTGGGCGCCGCGCTCGGCACGCTGGCCGTGATCGTGCGCCAGGAGATCGTGCTGTTCATCATGGGCGGCGTGTTCGTGATGGAGACCGTCTCGGTGATCCTGCAGGTGGGTTCTTTCAAGCTCACTGGCAAGCGCATCTTCCGCATGGCGCCGCTGCATCACCATTTCGAGCTGCAGGGCTGGCCGGAACCGCGCGTGATCGTGCGCTTCTGGATCATCACCGTGATCCTGGTGCTGGTGGGCCTCTCCACCCTGAAGGTGAGATAGATGGGCCTCGCCGCCACACAGCGCCGCACCCGCACGCTGATAGTAGGTCTCGGCAAGACCGGCCTGTCGTGCGCGCGCTTCCTGGCGGCCCATGGCGAGGAGATCGCCATCACCGACAGCCGCGAGCGCCCGCCGGGCCTCGCCGACCTGCGCGAACTGCTGCCGGATGCAGCGGTGTTCCTGGGAGGCTTCTCCGAGGAGGCGCTGAAGCGCGCCGACCGGGTGGTGCTCTCGCCCGGCATCGCTTCCGATACTCCCTTCGTCGCCAAGGCGCGTGCCTTGGGGATGCCGGTGCTGGGTGACATCGAACTCTTCGCCCACTACGCCCATGCGCCGGTCATCGGCATCACCGGCGCCAACGGCAAGAGCACCGTGACCACGCTGGTGGGGTTGATGGCGGAGCGCGCCGGCAAGCGCGCGCGGGTGGGCGGCAACCTGGGCACGCCGGCCCTGGACCTCCTGAAGAAGGACGAACCGGACCTGTATGTGCTGGAGCTCTCCAGCTTCCAGTTGGAGATCACCGAATCCTTGCCCTGCATCGCTGCGACCGTGTTGAACCTTTCGCCCGATCACATGGATAGATATGCCGGGATGAAGGATTACGCTGCCGCCAAGGCGCGCATCTTCCGCCACTGCCGCACCGCGGTGCTGAACCGCGAGGATCCCTGGGTGCGCGCCATGGCGCCGGATCTCAAGCGGCGCGTGACTTTCGGCCTGGATGTGCCCGCCGCCGGCGACTACGGCGTGTCGGGTGAGGGCGCGGACCTCTGGCTCGCCAAGGGCGGCGAGAGACTCATCCCCGCTTCGGTGTTGCGCATCCAAGGCCGCCACAACCTGGCGAACGCGCTGGCGGCCCTGGCGCTGGGCGAAGCGGCGGGCTTGCCCATGGAAGTGATGCTGCAGGAACTCAGTGAGTTCCGCGGCCTGGCGCACCGCATGGAGTTCGTGGCCACGACCGGAGAGGTCAGCTACTACGACGATTCGAAGGGCACCAATGTGGGCGCGACGCGGGCGGCGGTGCAGGGATTGTCCCAGCCGCTGGTGCTGATCGCCGGCGGCGATGGCAAGGGCCAGGACTTCGCGCCGCTCGCCGATGCGCTCGTGGGCAAGGCTCGCGCCGTGGTGTTGTTGGGAAAAGATGCAGAGCTGATAGAACGCGCTGTTGCAGGTCGCGTGCCGGTGAAGCGGGTGAAGGACATGGATACGGCCGTGCAGGTCGCGGCCTCGCTAGCGCAGGCCGGCGACATGGTGCTGCTGTCTCCGGCCTGCTCCAGCCTGGATATGTTCGAGAACTTCGAGCATCGCGGCCGCGTGTTCGCGGCGGCGGTCAGGAGGCTCGGCGGTGAGTGACATGAAGCGCATCGCCGGCGATGTGGACGCCCGCGGCATGGACAGCACGCTGCTGGTGCTGGCGGGCCTCATCCTGGTGATCGGTCTCATCATGGTGTCGTCGGCGTCCATCTCGCTGGCCGACAAGACCACCGGCAGCCCGTTCTACTTCCTCACGCGCCAGCTGATGTTCCTGTTGATGGGGGCCGGTTGCGGCGTGCTCATGTATAACCTGCCGCTGGCCTGGTGGCAGCGCTCCGGTTACCTGCTGCTGATGCTGGCCTTCGCGCTCCTGCTGATGGTGCTGGTGCCGGGTATCGGCCGGCGCATCAACGGCAGCATGCGCTGGGTGGCGATGGGATCGTTCCATCTGCAGGTGTCGGAGGTGGCGCGCCTGCTGATCTTCGTGTATCTCGCGGGCTACATCGTGCGCCGCGGCGGCGAGCTGGCTTCCGGCATCAAGGGCTTCCTCAAGCCCATGGGGCTCATCGGCGTGGCCGGCCTGATGTTGCTCATGGAGCCGGACTTCGGCGCGACCCTGGTGCTCACCACCACCACCATGGCCATGCTGTTCCTGGGAGGCGCGCGCCTCAAGGACTTCGGCCTCTGCGCCGCTGCGGCGGCACTGGCCGCAGTGGTGCTGGTGTTGGCCTCGCCTTACCGCCTGGCGCGGCTCACAGGGTTCATGAACCCCTGGCAGGATCCCTTCGACACCGGTTTCCAGCTCACCAATTCCCTGATCGCCATAGGGCAAGGGCAGCTCTTCGGCGTGGGTCTGGGAGAGAGCGTGCAGAAGCTGTTCTACCTGCCGGAAGCACACACCGACTTCGTGTTCGCCGTCACCGCCGAGGAGTTCGGCCTGATGGGTTCATTGGCCGTCATCGGCCTGTACCTGGCGCTCACCTGGCGTGCGCTGCTGCTGGCGCGCCGCGCTGCCAAGCGCGAGCAATTGTTCGGCGCGTATCTGGCCTTCGGCATCGGCATCTGGATCGGCCTGCAGGCCTTCATCAACATGGGCGTGAACATGGGCGTGCTGCCCACCAAGGGCCTGACCCTGCCGCTCATGAGCTACGGCGGCAGCAGTCTGATCGTGAGCTGTGCCGCCATCGGCTTGCTGATGCGCGTCGACCGTGAGACCCGCGAGAGCGGCAAGTGGAAGTCCGATGCGGATGAGGTGGCGGCATGAACCGTTCACCCGGCATCGTGATCATGGCAGGCGGTACAGGCGGGCATGTGTTCCCTGCGCTCGCGGTCGCCGACGTGCTGCGTGCCAAGGGCCACGCCGTGACCTGGATCGGTACCCGCCAGGGTCTTGAGGCCCGCGTGGTACCGGCGGCCGGCATACCCATGGAATGGATCGACGTGGGCGGCGTGCGCGGCAAGGGCCTCATGACTTTGGTCAAGGCGCCTTTCGTGTTGAGCCGGGCACTGCTGCAGGCCATGGCCATCTTCCGCCGCCTGAAACCCGCGGCGGCCTTGGGCATGGGCGGATTCGCCAGTGGCCCAGGCGGCGTGGCGGCGCGGCTGACGGGTTGCCCACTGGTGCTGCACGAGCAGAACGCTGTGCCGGGAATCACCAATCGCATCCTGAGCCACATGGCAGGCGACGTGCTGGAAGGTTTTCCCAGTGCCTTCCCGCCGGGGCGCCACGCCGAGCATGTCGGCAATCCGGTGCGTGCTGCCATCGCTGCGCTGCCGGCGCCGGAGCTGCGCTTCGCCAAGCGCAAGGGTCCGAAGCGCCTGCTGGTCATCGGCGGCAGCCAGGGTGCCAAGCCCTTGAACGAGAACCTGCCGCCGGCCATCGCGCAGCTCTCCGCCAAGCGCCGTCCCGAAGTCCTGCACCAGACCGGTGCGGAAGACGCGGAGCGGGTGAGCGCTCATTACAAGGAATTAGGTGTGGAGGCGCGGGTCGCGCCCTTCATCGAAGACATGGCAGCCGCTTACGCCTGGGCCGATCTCGCGGTATGCCGCTCCGGCGCGCTGACCATCGCTGAACTCGCGGCGGCCGGATTGGGTGCGGTGCTGGTGCCCTTCGCCGCGGCGGTGGACGACCACCAGACGCGCAACGCCGCCTATCTGGTGGACGAAGGCGCCGCGCGCCTGCTGCCACAGCGCGAGGCCACGCCGGCGGCACTGGCGGTGCAATTGGAAGAACTGCTGGGTGACAGCGATGCCCTGCTGGAGATGGCCCGGCATGCGCGGGCCGCGGCGCCCGCCGGTGCAGCGCAGAAAGTCGCGGACCGCTGCCTCGCGGCGGGAGGGTTCGCGTGAGCAACCTCATGCGCCGCATCCGCAACATCCACTTCGTCGGCATCGGCGGCGCCGGTATGGGCGGCATCGCCGAAGTGCTCATCAACCTGGGTTACCAGGTGCGCGGCTCGGACCTGAAGCCCAGCGCCGTGACCCAGCGATTGCAAGGTCTCGGCGCGCGCGTGGTCATCGGCCACGACCCCGCCAACGTGGCGGACGCAGACGTGGTGGTGATCTCCACCGCGGTATCCAGCGACAACCCGGAAGTGACCGAGGCCCGCGCCCGGCGCATACCGGTGGTGCGCCGTGCCGAGATGCTGGCGGAGCTGATGCGTTTCCGCTTCGGCATCGCAGTGGCCGGCACCCATGGCAAGACCACTACCACCAGCCTGGTGGCGAGCGTGCTTTCCGAGGGGGGGCTCGATCCCACCTTCGTCATCGGCGGCAAGCTGCTCTCCGCCGGTACCAATGCGCGTCTGGGGCAGGGCAGCTATCTGGTGGCGGAGGCGGATGAGAGCGACGCCTCGTTCCTGCACCTGCAACCCCTGATCGCGGTGGTGACGAACATAGACGCGGATCATCTGGGCACCTATGGCGGCGACTTCGCGCGGCTCTCGGCGACTTTCGTCGAGTTCCTGCAGCACCTGCCGTTCTATGGCCTGGCGGTGCTGTGCGTGGATGACCCGGAGTTGCGTCGCCTCTTGCCGGTGATCGGCCGGCCCGTGATCACCTATGGCATGGCGGAGGACGCGGACTTCCGCGCCACCGAGGTGCGCCGCGAAGGCCGCGTGACCCACTTCCAGGCCTGGTTCCCGAAGCGCGCAAGGCCTCTGGACGTGCGCCTCAACCTGGCCGGCCGTCACAACGTGCTGAACTCTCTGGCGGCCATCGCCATCGCCCACGACTTGGGGATAGCCGACGAGGCGATCCTGAAGGCGCTGGCCGAGTTCCAGGGGGTGGGCCGCCGCTTCCAGATCCAGGGCGAGGTAGAGACCCGCTACGGCCGCATCCTGCTGGTGGACGACTACGGCCACCATCCCCGCGAACTCGCCGCCACCATCCAGGCAGCCCGCGAGGGCTGGCCGGAGCGCCGCCTGGTGGTGGCTTTCCAACCCCATCGCTACACCCGCACCCGCGATCTATTTGAAGACTTTGCAGAGGTCTTGTCGCAGGTGGACGTACTGCTGCTCACGGAGGTATATGCCGCCGGCGAGCAGCCCATTGCGGGTGCCGACAGCCGCGCCCTGGCCCGCGCCATCCGCAACCGCGGCCGCGTGGACCCAGTGTTCGTACAGAAGGCCCAGGAATTGCCCCAGGCCCTGGCCACGGTGCTGAAGGACGGCGACCTGCTGCTGACCCTGGGAGCCGGCGACATCGGCGCGGTGTCCACCGAACTGCCCACCTGGCTCAACCAGACGCTGCGCAATCTGGAGACCCAATGAACACACGCAAGCCTGATCAGCCCGTGAAGTTCTGGCGCAGGCGCATCGTGGTGGTGGGCGCCGGCGCGACCCTGGTGCTGGCGGTGGCCTTCGGCCTGTTGCTGTGGCTGGCACGGCCGCTGCTGGCGGGGCCGAGACTCACTACGCTCACGCTCGGCGGCCGCCTGCAGCACGTGGATCCGGCGGCGGTGCGCAACGCGGTGCTCCCGGAACTCGGCAGCGGCTTCTTCAACACCCGCGTGGAGCGCATCGGCGCGGCGCTGGATGCCTTGCCCTGGGTGGCGGAGGCGGACGTGCGCCGCGAATGGCCCCATACCCTGCGCGTGGACATCGTGGAAGAAGTGCCGGTGGCGCGCTGGGGCGATGCTGGCCTCATGGATGCACAGGGCAAGGTGTTCGTGCATGACGTACAGGGACGTACCAACGCCGCGGGAGGCGGGATGCCGGGAGCGGCGTCCGCCTATTCGAACCTTCCTATGCTCAGTGGACGCGACGACGCGTCCGCCGATGTGCTCGCCCAGTACAACACGCTTGCGGCTCTGGTCGCGCCGCGCGGCATCGCCATCGTGGCCTTGAGCGTGGATGCGCGCGGCGCGGCGACGGTGGAACTCGACGATGGCATCGAGGTGCGGCTCGGCCGTGAGGATGCGTCAGCGCGGCTGGCGCGCTTCAGCGCCCTGGCGCTGCCGGCGCTCGCGGCGAAGCTCACGACCGTCGCTTATGTGGACATGCGTTACACCAACGGCTTCGCCGTGGGTTGGAAGAACGGAAAGAACGGCAACCAGGGGACACGTCCGAATGCCTAGAAAGACCGACAAGCATCTGATCGTGGGCCTGGACGTGGGCACCTCCAAGGTGGTGGCCATCGTCGGCGAGATCCTGCCGCAGGGCGGCGTGGAGATCGTCGGCATCGGCTCGCATCCTTCGCGCGGCCTGAAGAAGGGCGTGGTGGTGAACATCGAATCCACGGTGCAGAGCATCCAGCGCGCGGTGGCGGAGGCCGAGCTCATGGCCGGCTGTCAGATCCACTCGGTGTTCACGGGCATCGCCGGCAGCCACGTGCGCAGCCTGAACTCCCACGGCGTGGTGGCGATCCGCGACAAGGAATGCACCGCCGGTGACGTGGAACGGGTCATCGACGCGGCGCGGGCCGTGTCCATCCCCGCCGATCAGAAGATACTGCATGTGCTGCCCCAGGATTTCATAATCGACGGCCAGGATGGCATCCGCGAACCCATCGGCATGTCCGGCGTGCGACTGGAGGCGCGTGTGCACATCGTCACCGGCGCCGCCAGTGCCGCCCAGAACATCGTGCGCTGCGTGGAGCGCTGCGGACTCAAGGTGGACGACGTGATCCTGGAGCAACTGGCTTCCAGCTACTCGGTGCTCAACGAGGATGAGAAGGACCTCGGAGTATGTCTCGTGGATATCGGCGGCGGCACCACCGATATCGCGGTGTTCACCGACGGCGCCATCCGCCACACCGCGGTGATCCCCATCGCCGGCGACCAGGTGACCAACGACATCGCGGTGGCGCTGCGTACGCCGACCCACCACGCCGAGGAGATCAAGATCAAGTACGCCTGCGCGCTGCCGCAGCTCGCCAGCGCCGACGAGACCATCGAGGTGCCGAGTGTGGGCGAGCGCCCGCCGCGGCGCCTGGCGCGCCAGACCCTGGCCGAGGTGGTGGAGCCGCGCTACGAGGAGTTGTTCAGCCTGATCCAGGCGGAGCTGCGCCGCAGCGGTTTCGAGGAGCAGATCCCGGCGGGCATCGTGCTCACCGGCGGCAGTTCCAAGATGGAAGGTGCGGTGGATCTCGCCGAGGAAGTGTTCCATGCCCCGGTGCGCCTGGGCTCCCCCCAGGGCATCTCCGGCCTGGTGGAAGTGGTGCGTAACCCGATCCATGCCACGGGTGTGGGCCTGCTGATGTTCGGCGCCCAGAGCCTGTCGGCGGGCGGTGTGAGCCAGCAGCGAGCAGCCAACGGCGTGCAGGACATGTGGGAACGCATGAAACAATGGTTCCAAGGATCGTTTTGAGGACTTGCAAGAAAGGCGCAGCTCCGGGAGGGCGGCGCCAGCTTTCGAAGATTTCAGCTTCATATATATAGATAGAGGAGACCGGCTATGTTCGAACTAATGGATGACATGGGTCAGAACGCGGTGATCAAGGTGGTCGGCGTGGGCGGCGGCGGCGGTAACGCCATCCAATACATGGTGTCGCAGGGCGTCGAAGGCGTGGACTTCGTGGCCATCAACACCGACGCGCAGGTGCTGCGCAAGGCCAACGCCAAGACCACCCTGCAGATCGGCGGCAGCTTCACCAAGGGCCTGGGTGCCGGCGCCAACCCGGACGTGGGCCGTCAGGCGGCCCTCGAGGACCGCGACCGCATCGAAGAGGTGTTGAAGGGCAGCGACATGGTGTTCATCACCGCCGGCATGGGCGGTGGCACCGGCACCGGGGCCTCGCCCGTGGTGGCGCAGGTGGCCAAGGAACTGGACATCCTGGTGGTGGCGGTAGTGACCAAGCCCTTCGGCTTCGAGCGCAGCAAGCGCATGCAAGCGGCGGAGAAGGGCATCGCCGAGCTCACCCAGTACGTGGACTCGCTGATCGTGATCCCCAACGACAAGCTGGCGACGGTGCTGGGCCGCGAGATCACGCTGCTCAATGCCTTCCAGTCGGCCAACGAGGTGCTGCTGGGAGCGGTGCAGGGCATCGCCGATATCATCACCCGCCCGGGTCTCATCAACGTGGACTTCGCCGACGTGCGTACCGTGATGTCGGAGATGGGTATGGCCATGATGGGCACCGGTGGGGCGGTGGGCGAGAACCGCGCGCGGCGTGCGGCCGAGGCGGCTCTGAAGAGCCCCTTGCTGGAGGACGTGAACTTCGCCGGCGCCAAGGGTGTGCTGGTGAACATCACCGCCGGCATGGACCTGACCATCGGCGAACTGGAGGAAGTGGGCGCGGCGGTGGAAGCCTTCGCCGACGAGAACGCCACGGTAGTGGTGGGCACGGTGCTGGATCCTTCCATGAGCGGCGAGGTGCGGGTCACGGTGGTGGCCACCGGCCTTGGCCGGGCCACTCACGCGGTGCAGCAGCCCACGGTGCAGAAGGCCAAGCCCGCGGTGGCGGCGACCCCGCAGCCAGCGCAGCAGCAGCCCGAGCCCGTGCAACAGCCCATGATCCAAGTGGTGAAAGCCACTGGTACTGATGGCGCCAATCCGGATTGGAAACGTCTCGAACGTCCGACATTCGAGCGTCGCCAGCGGGAGGATGGGCCGGACGTGTCGGACCAGGCCTATCTGGATATCCCGGCTTTCCTGCGTCGCCAAGCGGACTGAAGCCGGCTTGAGAGCGCCCTTAAGCCCCGCACCTGAACCTTGTTCAGGTGCGGGGGAGTGCTATAATTTGGCCACTTAATCCGCAGTAGCGGCAGGCACTCGCGGCCCGCCGCAGGGCCTGCGGACTCTCGCAAGCCCCAGGGACCGTCACCGCAATGCTCAAACAACGGACGCTCAAGAACAGCATCCGCGCTACCGGCGTCGGTTTGCACACGGGCGAGAAGGTCTACATGACCCTCAGGCCCGCGGCACCCAACACCGGCATCATGTTCCGCCGCGTGGACCTGGATCCGCCCATCGAGGTGCATGCGAATGCGCTCAAGGTCGGCGAGACCACCCTCGGCACCACCATCACCAACGGCGACGTGAAGGTCTCCACCGTGGAGCACCTCTTGTCCGCGCTCGCCGGACTTGGCATCGACAACGCCTACGTCGACTTGTCGGCGCCCGAAGTGCCGATCATGGACGGCAGCGCCGGCCCCTTCGTGTTCCTGCTGCAATCCGCCGGCATCGAAGAGCAGAACGCGCACAAGCGTTTCATCCGCATCAAGAGCCCGATCGAAGTGCGCGACGGCGACAAGTGGGCGCGTTTCGAACCCTTCGACGGCTTCAAGGTCAGTTTCCAGATCGATTTCGAACACCCCGTGTTCAAGAAGCACACCCAGACCGCGACCGTGGATTTTTCCACCACCTCCTTCGTCAAGGAAGTCAGCCGCGCCCGTACCTTCGGCTTCATGCGCGACATCGAGATGCTGCGCCAGAAACACCTGACCCTGGGCGCCTCCCTGGACAATGCCATCGCGCTGGATGACTATCGCATCCTCAACGAAGATGGCTTGCGCTACGAAGATGAGTTCGTGAAGCACAAGATCCTCGACTCCATCGGCGACCTGTATCTCCTCGGCCACAGCCTGATCGGTGCTTTCAGCGCCTACAAGTCCGGGCACGGCCTGAACAATGCCCTGTTGCGCGCACTGTTGGCGAAGCAGGAGTGCTGGGAAGAAGTCACCTACGACGATCCGGCCAAGGCGCCCATCTCCTATCTCGCGCCTGCTCATGCTTTCTGACTGATATGGGAAAGGCCATCCATGGCCTTTCCCCATTCGCTCGGCGCGGAATGAATCCGCACCTCGCTCCGCAAAACAAACATGAGAATGTTTGTTTTCGGGCGCCGCTCCAGGCGGCGCGATAATCGCGGACTGATTTAGGGACGCGGCTTGCGGCCGCGGGCAAGACGCCTCAGCGATTCGGCCAAGGCCGGGTCGTCCACGCCGCCGGCGGTGCTTTCGAGCAGCCGCTGGGTGTCGGCGGAGAGCGTCTTGGGCGGAGGCTTCGGTGCCACGCCGGGTTTAGGGTCAGGGAGGACTTTGAGTTTGAGGCTGCGGCAAGGCTGCTTGACGGCGGCCTGCACGTCGTCGAGCAGGGATTGGTTCTGGTAGCGGAGCGTGGTGGTCCATGTGCCGCTGTCCATGAACAGGGTCAGGACGCCGTCTTTGAGGTCGGCGCCCAGGCAATGAGGTGCGGTCTCCGGATCCAGGGAACGGAGCACGCACTGACGCAGGGCTTCGAGCTTGCGCGCCTCCGCAGCGAGGGACGTGAGATGCGTGCCCTTCGCGGACAGCATGTGGGAGAGAGGGTCCGGCCGCTTGTGATCCATCCGAAGGATGGTACGCCACGCGGCCATGGTATTTAAGCGGGGTAGATGGGATGAACTTGATCGTATTCAACCGCTACGGCGAGGCGCGCCAGATGAACCTGGGCCATCCGCTGCTGGCGGCGGCCCTGGGCGCTGTGGCGCTGGCGCTTTGCGCCGGGATCTTCTCGGCCGGCTACTACACCGCTGACCGGCTCGCGGCCGCGCAGGCTGCCGCCGATCCCGTGCAGACCCAGTTGCGGGCCCAGGCCGATGAGATCACGCGCACCAAGCGTGACGCCCAGGCCGACATCGACGCCATGTCTGCCAAGCTCGCGGTGCTGCAGGCCCACATCATGCGTCTGGACGCCATGGGCGCACAGCTGACGAGCCTGGCGGGCCTGAAGCACGGCGAATTTGATTTCAGCAAGGAACCCGCCGAGGGCGGTCCCGAGGTCAAGACGGCTTTGCAGCACAGCTCGGCCCAGGATTTCATGAGCGAACTCGACCAGCTCTCTGCCCAGGTCCAGGACCGGGAACAGAAGCTGGGGGTGCTTGAAAACCTGCTGCTGGACCGCAATGTAACCCTGGCAGCCCAGCCCAATGGGGCGCCGGTGGCGAACGGCTATGTGTCCTCGCTGTTCGGCATGCGCGTGGACCCGTTCACCGGTGAGCTGTCCATGCACAGCGGCATGGACTTCGCCGGCACCGAAGGTGAATCGGTGCAGGCGGTGGCGGCCGGTGTAGTGACCTGGGCCGGAGACCGTTCCGGTTACGGCAACCTGGTGGAGATCGACCATGGTAACGGCTACGCGACCCGTTACGGACATAACGAGACGATCCTGGTGCACGTGGGCCAGATCGTGAAGAAAGGAGAAGAGATCGCGCTGATGGGGTCTACTGGCCGGTCCACCGGACCCCACGTTCATTTCGAAGTCCTTTACAATGGCGTCGCCGTGAACCCGGCGCGCTTCGTGAAGGCTACCGGGATCCAGATGGCCGTGCTATCCAAGAGCCAGGACTAGGTTCCTCCGTCTCCTGCCCGCACCGGCCAGGCGCCGGTGCCGGGCGATCCCCCGGAAACCGACCCCAAGGTGCAGCGCACCGCGGTGCCGCCATGTGCGGTGCCACATATATTAGGACGCGTGCTGCGCGGCCGGAGTAGAAGAAGACATATGGCATTCAACATCCTCAAGACCATCTTCGGCAGCCGCAACGACCGCCTGGTGCGCGGCATGCGCCGCGAGGCGCAGAAGGTCAACGCGTTGGAACCCGACGTGCAGGCCCTGTCCGATGAGGCGCTCAAGGCCAAGACCGCTGAGTTCCGCAAGCGTCATGAGGCCGGCGAGTCCCTCGACCAGTTATTGCCGGAGGCTTTCGCCTGCGTACGCGAGGCAGCACGCCGGCGCCTGGGGATGCGGCATTTCGACGTGCAGCTGATCGGCGGCATGGTGTTGCATCGCGGCAAGATCGCCGAGATGCGCACCGGCGAAGGCAAGACCCTGGTGGCGACGCTCGCCGCTTATCTGAACGCGGTCCCGGGCAAGGGCGTGCACGTCATCACCGTGAACGACTACCTCGCGCAGCGTGACGCGAACTGGAACCGGCCGATATTCGAAGCCCTGGACATGAGTGTGGGCGTGATCCTGGCCAACCAGGAGCCCGAGATCAAGCGTGCCGCTTACGCGGCCGACATCACTTACGGCACCAACAACGAGTTCGGCTTCGACTACCTGCGCGACAACATGGCCTTCCAGATGGCCGGCAAGGTGCAGCGCGGATTGTTCTACGCCATCGTGGACGAGGTGGACTCGATCCTGATCGACGAGGCGCGCACCCCGCTCATCATCTCCGGTGCAGTGGACGACACGACCGAACTGTACCGCAAGATAGACGCCGTCATCCCGCGCCTGACCCGGCAGAAGGAAACGGACGGTCCGGGCGATTACAGCGTGGATGAGAAGGCCAAGCAGGTCTACCTCACCGAGGACGGCCACCAGCATCTCGAGGAGATACTGGGTCGCGAGGGTCTGATCGCCGAGGGTGGTTCACTCTATGACAACGCCAACATCGGCCTGATGCACCACGTGAACGCCGGCCTGCGCGCGCATGCGCTGTTCAGGCGCGAGGTGGACTACATCATCAAGGACGGCAACGTGGTGATCGTGGATGAATTCACCGGCCGCACCATGCCGGGCCGGCGCTGGTCCGACGGCCTGCACCAGGCCATCGAAGCCAAGGAAGGCATGAAGATCCAGTCCGAGAACCAGACGCTCGCCTCCATCACCTTCCAGAACTATTTCCGCATCTACAAGAAACTGTCCGGCATGACTGGCACCGCCGACACCGAGGCACAGGAGTTCCACGAGATCTACTCCCTGGAAGTGGTGGTGATCCCCACCAACCGGCCCATGATCCGCCAGGACAACCCGGATCTCGTGTATCTCTCCCAGAAGGAGAAGTTCAAGGCGGTGATCGTGGACATCCGCGACTGCATGCAGCGCGGACAGCCGGTGCTGGTGGGCACGGGTTCCATCGAGACTTCGGAGCAGCTCTCGGAGCTTCTGACCAAAGAGGGGATACCTCACCAGGTGTTGAACGCCAAGCAGCATGCGCAGGAAGCCCAGGTCATCGCCCAGGCGGGCCGGCCTGGTACCGTCACCATCGCCACCAACATGGCTGGCCGCGGCACCGACATCGTGCTGGGCGGCAGCCTGGAGTCAGAATTGTCGACCCTCGCACCAGAGGCCGATGAGGTGGAGCGGGCGCGGGTGAAAGCCACCTGGCAGCAGCGCCACGACCAGGTGCTGGCCGCCGGCGGGCTGCACATCGTCGGCAGCGAACGCCATGAGTCGCGGCGCATCGACAACCAGTTGCGCGGCCGTTCCGGCCGCCAGGGCGATCCTGGCTCCAGCCGCTTCTACCTGTCGCTGGACGACAACCTGATGCGCATCTTCGCCGGTGACAAGATCAAGGGCATGATGCAGCGTTTCGGCGTGGAGGAACACGAGGCCATCGAGAGCCCGCTGGTCACCCGCGCCGTCGAGAACGCCCAGCGCAAGGTCGAGGCCCACAACTTCGACATCCGCAAATCGCTGCTGGAATACGACGACGTCGCCAACGACCAGCGCAAGGTCATCTACAGCCAGCGCGACGAGCTGCTGCAGGCCGCCGACATCCACGACACCGTGCAAGCAGTGATGGTGGACGTGTTGAGCGGCATCATCGACGAATACATCCCGCCGCAAAGCGTGGAAGAGCAATGGAACATCGCGGGTCTCGCCCAAGCCTTGGAGCGGGAATTCCTGCTGAAACTCGACATCCAGGGTTGGCTGGACAGCGAGGCCGAGTTGCACGAGGAGCCGCTCCGGGCGCGCATCCAGAAGGCCCTGCTGGACTCCTACGAGGCCAAAGGCCAGCAGGTCGGCCTTGAGGTGATCCGCTACTTCGAGAAGGAGATCATGCTCCGCAATCTCGATACCCTGTGGCGCGAACACCTGGCCAACATGGACTACCTACGTCAGGGCATCCACCTGCGCGGCTATGCCCAGGTGGACCCGCGCCGCGAATACAAGCGCGATGCCTTCGAGATGTTCTCGCGCATGCTGGACCGGCTCAAGTCCGATGTGACCGGCATCCTCACCAAGGTGCAGGTGCGCACGCAGGAGGACGTGGCGGCCATGGAGGAACAGCGCCGCCGGGTGCGCGCCATGCAGTTCCAGCACGCGGAGGCGCCGAGCGCGACCGCGGCACCGGCCGAAGCCGCGACGCAAGCCGGCGCCCAACCCCAAGGCAGGGCTGCTGCGGCGGGCGCCGCGGGCGGGGCTGCAGTGGCGCCTTTCGTGCGCGAGGCGGCCAAGGTCGGACGCAACGAACCCTGTCCCTGCGGTTCAGGCCTGAAGTACAAGCAGTGCCACGGGAAACTGTGACATAGGGCCTACGGATGCACACCGGCGCATCCCTCCATCGCATCCAAGTCGTCGCCGCGGTGCTGCGCGACCGGCAAGGGCGCGTGCTCATAGCCGAACGGCCTGCCGGCAAACCCTTGGCAGGCTTCTGGGAATTCCCCGGCGGCAAGCTGGAGCCCGCTGAGCCGGCTTTCGACGCGCTCAAGCGCGAACTCCATGAGGAACTGGGCATCCGGGTGCGTCACGCTTACCGCATGCTGCGCTTCAGCCATCATTACCCTGAACGTGAGGTGGAACTGGATGTCTGGCGGGTCACCGCCTGGGAAGGCGAGCCCGCGTCCCAGGAAGGCCAGCGACTGGAATGGGTGCTCCCCGAGGAACTGCGTGACTGGCAGTTGTTACCCGCGGATGAGCCCATCGTGGCGGCCCTCAAGCTGCCGCCCCTGATGCTGGTGACGCCCGACCCGGACCGTGAGTCCGCCTTCCTGGAGAAGTTGCAGCGGTCTCTCAAGGCCGGCGTGGACCTGGTGCAGCTACGGGCTCCCGGCATGGAGACTGAGCGCTTCGACAACCTGGCACTGGCGGTATTCGAACTGTGCCGTGAGCATGGCGCATGCCTGATCCTGAATGCCTCTCCCGAACAGGCCCGCATGCTGCATGCGGATGGCCTGCATCTCAGCCAACAGAGGTCGCGCAAGCTGGATCCCAGTATCTGGGATGGGAGCCTGCGGCTGGGTATCTCCTGTCATTCCGCCACCGAAGTGCATAGTGCACTGGAATATGCGCCTGACTACCTGTGCCTGGGTCCGGTACAGGAGAGTGCCACCCATCCCGGCGTCACGCCGCTAGGCTGGCAGGCGTTCGCAGCGTTGGCAGCCATGAGTCCCGTGCCGGTGTATGCCATCGGTGGTCTCAAGCCTGCGGACCTGGAGGTAGCTCGCCGCCACGGTGCCCACGGCATTGCCGCCAGCCGTTCGCTCTGGGATATCGAAAAGCTCGGATAAGGCTTGGTGGAAGGAACCACCAACGTTTCATGATCGCCTCAGGCGATCATGAAACGGAGGAGACCGCGGACTTACTCCACGGTCTCTGAGCCCGGAAAACCCAGGGACGGGGTTTTCGGGTCAATCGGCATCGTCCTGACCGGACGGCGCGTCCTCGGTCGGGATGGCGTTCTTCTCGGACAGCCAGTCACCCAGATCGATGAGCCGGCAGCGGTCGCTGCAGAAGGGCTTCCACTTGGAAGCCTCGATCCACGGTACCGGTTTTCCACAATGTGGGCAGGGGACAGTTTCGGTCTCAGACATGGGCTAGAGTTGACAGCAGACTAACTTGAAACTGATGTCACGCTTGGTCTGTTGGGGACGGGCGTTGGCGTCGTGGCGTTCCAGGAAACGGATGGCCATGCGGTGTTTGCCGGCGCTGATCTCGGGAAAGACCCCCGCGGGGGCCGGCACCATCACCCGGACCATGGGCGAGAGCACGTTGGTATCGAAGTTGCGCTGATACATGCCTTGCACGGCGATCTCCCGGGTAGGCAGTGCCGATTCACGGGTCAGCGCCATCAACAGTGCGATGGTCTCCCTGAGCGGCTTCAGTTCCGCCGTCCAACCCTGCAGGTCACGGGCGCGGCGCGGGTAAGGGTGCGTCAGCCAGGCGTGGTAGGAAGGCAGGTCGAACTGGCAGGTGCCGCCGGGGATGGCCATGCGGTTCTTGATGGAGTTCAGGAACTCGCTCTCACGCAGGCAGGCTCCCAGCGGCCGGCCGTCCCCATCCATCTCCACCTTGAGACGCTCGAGGTCCGCGAGCACCGTCTGCAGGCGGTTGTTGTCCACCTCAGGGCTGCCCTTCAGCCGCTGCAAGAGTGTGCCGCAGCGCTCCAGTTCCTTGAGTACTTCGGTACGCACGTCGCCGCGGGTGAGCAGGGCGACGATCTCGAGGACAGCGCTGACGGCGGCGCGGCTGTCCCACATGGAGGAGAGTCCACTGTGGTGCCCGGCCTGCTCCAGCAGGAACTCGAGCCTGAGGAAGGTGCGCACGCGTTCGCTGAGCGGCTGCTCATAGATGAGCCACTCGGCCGCCGTCTGTTCTTCGGCGTGTTGTTCCACGTTCAGCATCGGACTTCCCAGGTCACGGCAGCCGCAAGCCAGATCGCCCCAGGTCTCCCTGTGCCGCCAGTTCGCGGTAGAACCCATGCAGGCGTTCTACGGCGGCATCGAGGGCCGCCAGGTCGCTTGCGTTCAACAGAATATCATCCGCGATAGCGAGCCGGGCGTCGCGGGAGGCCTGAGCGGCGAGGATGGCTCGAGCCTCCTCGGAGGTATCCCCATCGCGTGACATAAGACGGGACACCTGGAGTTCCTCGGGGCTGTCCACCACCAGGATCCGGTCCACCAAGGCCTGGGAAGCGGGGCTCTCCGCCAGGAGCGGGATGACGGCGACGGCATAGGCGGCGCGGGTGGCGGCGAGTTCGGCCTCCAAGGCGCCCAAAACCAGGGGATGGAGCAGGGTCTCCACCTGCCGGCGCAGGGTGGGCTCGGCGAAGATACGCCGCCGCAGGGCCGGGCGGTCTAGATGCCCTTGGGCATCCAGGATGCCTGTGCCTAAGGCCTCCACCAATGCCTGGAGCCCGGGTTGGCCGGGAGCGCTCAAGGCATGGCTCAACCGGTCCGCGTCCACCACTGATATGCCGCGACGCGCGAAGGCCTCGGCGACGGCGGACTTGCCGCTGCCGATGCCCCCCGTGAGACCTACCTTGAGCATGGATTCAGTGTGTGGCGCTGACGCTGAGATACGCGGTGACCAGCGGATGGCCCCACATGAGTGCGATCCAGCCGGCAGCTGCCAGGAA
>DATBAJ010000049.1:0-3073 GCA_036271575.1 Gammaproteobacteria bacterium | reverse complement strand
GGACGTCTTGGGCAAGCCCGTGGACGAGCGCGGCCCGGTGAAGGGCGAGGCCTCCTGGGCCATCCACCGCAAGGCGCCTTCCTATGAAGAGCAGTCCGGTTCCACCGACCTGCTCGAGACCGGCATCAAGGTGATCGACCTGCTATGCCCCTTCGCCAAGGGCGGCAAGGTGGGTCTGTTCGGCGGCGCCGGCGTGGGCAAGACCGTGAACATGATGGAACTCATCAACAACATCGCCACCGAGCACTCGGGCCTGTCCGTGTTCGCCGGCGTCGGCGAGCGTACCCGCGAAGGCAACGACTTCTACCACGAGATGGCGGAAAGCGGCGTGGTGGACCTCAAGGACCTCTCCAAGTCCAAGGTGGCGATGGTGTACGGCCAGATGAACGAGCCGCCGGGCAACCGCCTGCGCGTAGCCTTGACCGGCCTCACCATGGCCGAGTACTTCCGCGACGAAGGCCGCGACGTGCTGCTGTTCATCGACAACATCTACCGTTACACCCTGGCCGGCACCGAAGTGTCCGCGCTCCTGGGCCGCATGCCCTCCGCGGTGGGTTACCAGCCGACCCTCGCCGAAGAGATGGGCGTGCTGCAGGAACGCATCACCTCGACCAAGAAGGGCTCCATCACCTCCATCCAGGCGGTGTACGTGCCCGCGGACGACTTGACTGACCCGTCGCCCGCCACCACCTTCGCCCACCTGGACGCCACCGTAGTGCTGTCCCGCGACATCGCGGCGCTCGGCATCTACCCGGCCGTGGACCCGCTCGACTCCACCTCCCGCCAGGTGGACCCGAACGTGATCGGCCAGGAGCACTACGACGTGGCCCGCAGCGTGCAGGCCGTGCTGCAGCGCTACAAGGAACTGAAGGACATCATCGCGATCCTCGGCATGGATGAGCTGTCCGAAGAGGACAAGCAGGCCGTGCAGCGCGCGCGCAAGATCCAGCGCTTCCTCTCACAGCCGTTCACGGTGGCGGAAGTGTTCACCGGCAGCCCCGGCAAGTACGTGTCCCTCAAGGACACCATCCGTGCCTTCAAGGGCATCGTGGCCGGCGAATACGACAGCCTCCCGGAGCAGGCTTTCTACATGGTCGGCACCATCGAGGAAGCCGTCGAGAAGGCGAAGACGCTGTAAGGCACCAACATGGCAAGCAACTTCCACGTAGACATCGTCAGCGCCGAGCGGGAGATCTTCTCCGGCGAGGCGGACATGGTGTTCGCCCCGGCGGAGCAGGGCGAGGTCGGCATCACGCCGCGCCACGCGCCGCTCCTGACGCGCATGAAGCCCGGCACCGTGCGTGTGCAGCATGGCGGCGAGGAATCGGTGTTCTACGTGTCCGGCGGCATCCTCGAGATCCAGCCGCATGGGGTGACCGTGCTCTCGGACACGGCGCAGCGCGCCGCGGACATCGACGAGGCCGCTGCCCAGGAGGCGGTGCGCAAGGCCCAGGAGGCTCTTGCCAACCAATCCGGCGAGATGGACCTGGCTCGCGCCCAGACGGAGCTGCTGGAGAATCTGGCGCGCCTCAAGACCCTGGAGAAGATCCGCAAGAAGGCCGGGCGCTGAGCGCAAGGTCACGGAACTGAAATGCAGGTGGCCGGCTTCACGCCGGCCTCTCCGTCTCCGGGATCGTGCCGGGTCGGATGTTATGATGGAGCCCGCCCATCCACCAGCTGATGGACTTTCTGCCGCCATGTCTCTGAGCGTCATCATCCTGGCCGCGGGCCAGGGCAAGCGCATGCACTCCGACCTGCCCAAGGTCTCACAGGTCCTGGGCGGTGCCACGCTGCTTGAGCACGTGGTGGCCGGTGCCACCGCGCTTGAATCCAAGAACATCATCGTGGTCTACGGCCACGGCGGCGAGCAGGTGCGCGCCCGCCACGCGACTCTGCCGGTGCAATGGGTGCTGCAGGCCGAACAGCTCGGCACCGGGCACGCGGTGAAGCAGGCCTTGCCGCAGGTCCCGGACGGCGACCTGGCGCTGGTGTTGTATGCCGACGTGCCGCTGGTCCGCGCCGAGACCCTGCAACGGCTCACGGATTCCGCCAAGGCCGGACACCTCGCGGTGCTCACTGCCAAGGTGCCGGATCCCAAGGGTTACGGGCGCATGATGCGCGACGCAGCGGGGCGCGTCACCCGCATCGTGGAGGAGAAGGACGCCAGCGCCGCCGAGCGCTGGGTGGACGAGGTCAATACCGGCCTCATGGCCTGCAGCGCAGCCAAGCTCAAAGGGTGGCTCGCCAAAGTCAGCAACAAGAACGCGCAGAAGGAGTACTACCTCACGGACGTGATCGCCATGGCGGTGGCGGACGGGGTGATGGTGGACGGCGTGCTGGCGGAGCACCACGACGAGATCCGCGGCATCAACGACAAGTTGCAGCTGGCGCAGGCCGAGAAGGCGCTGCGCAAGCGCATCGCCAACGAGTTCATGCTGGCCGGTCTCACGCTCCGTGATCCGCGCCGCTTCGACCTGCGTGGCCACTTGAGCTTCGGCCGCGACTGCGTCATCGACGTGAACTGCGTGCTGGAAGGCACGGTCAAGCTGGGCGACCGGGTCAAGGTCGGTCCCGGTGCAGTGATCCGCGATTGCGAGATCGGCGACGACACCGAAGTGCTGGCCCACTGCGTGCTGGACGGCGCGAAGATCGGCGCCAAGGTCCGTATCGGACCCTTCGCCCGCGTCCGTCCGGAGTCTGAACTCGGCGATGAGTCCCACGTGGGCAACTTCGTGGAAGTGAAGAAGACCAAGCTGGGTAAGGGCAGCAAGGCCAACCACCTGGCCTACGTGGGCGACGCCCAGGTGGGCGAGAAGGTGAACATCGGCGCGGGTGTCATCACCTGCAACTACGACGGCGCCAAGAAACACGTCACCACCATCGGCGACGGCGCCTTCATCGGCTCCGATACCACCCTGGTGGCGCCGGTCACCATCGGCGCGGGCGCCTACATCGGCGCCGGCAGCACCATCACCAAGGATGCCCCGGCGGGGCAGCTCACCCTGGCGCGGGCGCGCCAGGAGACCAAGGCCGGCTGGCAGCCCCCC
Source organism: Gammaproteobacteria bacterium (assembly GCA_036271575.1). GTDB lineage: Bacteria > Pseudomonadota > Gammaproteobacteria > Natronospirales > REEB76 > DASUBN01. Next base: position 26 of record DATBAJ010000049.1, on the reverse strand, counting down.
GTGAAGAAGAAATAAGAACATGTGCG
>DATBAJ010000048.1:0-1792 GCA_036271575.1 Gammaproteobacteria bacterium | reverse complement strand
GCACGCCCTACGTTCACCTGGGCGCGGATGAGGTGGGGCTTGGCGGGCTGGAAAAGACGGAAGACTTCAAGCAAGCTCAGGCCACGCTGGGGATCAGGAGCGTTCACGATCTCTATTGCAAGTTCATCACGGACATGCACGCGGCTGTTGCCGCCCGGGGGAAGAAAATCATCGTCTGGGAGGAAGCCTATAACCCGGGCGGCCCCTATCCGCTCCCTAAGCGGCCGTGCAATAATAACACCGCATTTTGGCTTGCGATAGCCGAAGCTTTAAGGATACTTGGTGATGAGCCGAAGGAGCGGCTCGCCACACTATGCAGGATGCATTCCTACACGTATGTCGGTGTCCGGTGTGCCAGAGCTCGCGGCAGGCTCACCCCGACCAACGACTTCACCATCGCATGAACCTTCTGCTCAGCCGCATGGACGAGCAACAACGAAGGTGGTACGTGGCGTTGGAGTCTATCAGAGTCGGCCATGGCGGCGACGCGCTCATGCACCTGATTTCCGGCATGAACGTCGAGACCATCCGGCGCGGCCGCGAGGAGCTGGAGAACGATCTGCAGGATCGCCCCGGCGACCGCGTGCGCCTCCCCGGCGGCGGGCGTCCGCCCGTCGAACAAAAGATCCCGCCATCGTGCGGGACCTGACGAAGCTTGTCGAAGAACACACGGCGGGCGATCCGATGACCAGCCGCAAGCGGACGCGGCGAAGTCTGCGGCACCTCAGCGACGACCTGCACAAACAAGACCATCAGGCTTGTCCCAATACCGTGGGCCGTCTGCTGCGGGATCAGGACATCACGCCCAAAGCCAACCGCAAAGAGGAGAGCGGGCCGTCGCACCCGGATCGCGACCGCCAGTTCGTGCAGATCAACCAGAAGCGCGAGGCGTTCGCCGCCGCCGGGCTTCCCGCGGTGAGCGTGGACGGCAAAAAGAAGGAGCTCGTCGGCAACTTCAAGAACCCCGGCGTCGCCTGGTGCCGGAAGGCGCAACGGGTCAATACCTACGATTTCATCCAGAATGCCCAGTGCCGGGCCACCCCCTACGGCGTCTACGACGTCAATCGCAACCGGGGCATGGTGAGTGTCGGCACCTCGGCCGACACCGGCGCGTTCGCCGCCGATGCGCTGCGGCACTGGTGGCGGCACGAAGGCCGCCAGGCGTATCCAAATGCCGACAAACTTCTGATCCTGGCCGACGGCGGCGGCAGCAACGGGCATCGTCCGCGGCTGTTCAAAGCTTCACTGCAACACTTTGCCGATGACAGCGGACTGGCGCTCACGGTCTGCCATTACCCCACCAGCGCTTCCAAGTGGAATCCGATCGAGCACAGGCTCTTCAGCCAGATCAGCATCAACTGGGCTGGCAAACCGCTGCAAACCTTGGACATGATGCTCAGCTGCATCCGCGGCACCGTGACCCGAACCGGGCTGCGCGTGCGAGCCTGGCTCAACGAAAAGGTCTATCCCAAAAAAGTCAAAGTCTCGAATGCGGAGATGGCCTCGCTAAACTTGGAACGCCTGGCGATCTGCCCCAAATGGAGCTATATCATCCGCCCAAAGGCCAGCGGACCGTGACGTGGAAACTGCGGAGTTGTTTTTGCACGGCCGCTAAAGATGCGCTGGTGATGGTCTGGACGCAGGGGCGCAATCCGAACGAGATCGTGAAGAACGGGTACTCCATCGTCAATGCCACCTGGACGCCGCTTTATATCGTGCGGGAAAAGAAGAAATCGCTGGAGTTTCTGTTCAACTGGTCGCTCCCCGAGTTTGGCCGTGAGGGTACCACGCA
>DATBAJ010000047.1:0-11711 GCA_036271575.1 Gammaproteobacteria bacterium | reverse complement strand
GACGCGGAACCGGCCGATGCCCGGCGGGTTGATGGCGAAGTTGCATTCCTTGGTGGAGTCGAAGTCCTTGGTCTGCCGGTCGTTCATGATGGCGCGCACCAGCATCGCCGCCTGCTCGGGCGTCAGCGGCTTGTCGGTGATGGGCGTGATCTGCCCATCCACCTTCATGGCCGGCGGGAAGCCGGCGGTGATGAACAGATCGGAACCCTTGCGGCCGATCATGGCGCGCAACAGGTCCTGCATGAATTTTATCGCTTGGTCTCGTTCCATCGTCTAGAGCTCCACGCCTCCCCTTCAGGGTGCGCTCAGGAAAACAATTCTTTCTGGGTCGCCTTGTTGCGCGCCTCTTCCTTGGTGACGATACCCTTGCGCACCAAGTCCTGCAGGCACTGGTCCAGCGTCTGCATGCCGTGCTGCTGGCCGGTCTGGATCGCCGAATACATCTGCGCGATCTTGTTCTCGCGGATCAGGTTACGGATGGCGCCGGTGCCGATCATGATCTCGTGGGCCGCGGCACGGCCGCCGCCGATCTTCTTCATCAGCGACTGCGAGATCACCGCGCGCAGCGACTCCGAGATCATGGACCGCACCATGTCCTTCTCCGCGGCCGGGAACACGTCCACGATGCGGTCGATGGTCTTGGCGGCGGAACTGGTGTGCAGGGTGCCGAACACCAAGTGGCCGGTCTCGGCGCCCGACAGTGCCAGGCGGATGGTCTCGAGGTCTCGCATCTCACCCACCAGGATCACGTCGGGGTCTTCGCGCAAGGCCGAGCGCAGGGCTTCGCTGAAGCCGAGCGTGTCGCGATGCACCTCGCGCTGGTTGATGAGGCACTTCTTGGACTCGTGCACGAACTCGATCGGATCCTCGATGGTGAGGATGTGGCCGAACTCGCTCTCGTTCTTGTAGTTGATCATGCCGGCGAGCGTGGTGGACTTGCCGGAGCCGGTGGGCCCGGTCACCAACACGATGCCGCGCGGGTTGTCGGATATCTCCTTGAAGATGGCCGGCGCGCCCAGGTCCTCCAGCGAGAGGATCTTGGAAGGGATGGTGCGGAACACGGCGGCGGAGCCGCGGTTCTGGTTGAAGGCGTTGACGCGGAAGCGCGCCAGGTTCGGGATCTCGAACGAGAAGTCGCATTCGAGGAACTCCTCGTAGTCCTTGCGTTGCTTGTCGTTCATGATGTCGTACACCATGTCGTGTACGTCTTTGTGCTCGAGCGGCGGCATGTTGATGCGGCGCACGTCGCCGTCCACGCGGATCATGGGCGGCACGCCGGCGGAGAGATGCAGGTCTGAGGCCTTGTTCTTGACGCCGAAGGCGAGCAGTTGCGAGATGTCGGCTGCCATGTCACTCCCCTGAAAAACGTCCGCGGACCCCAAAGCCCGCAGGTGCGGGCGCCCCATCCACTCAGGGCCGGCCCTGTCCGGACGGGTGGGCTAGAGTATAACGGACTCGTTTTACATACATAGACATACCCGCCTTGGGCCTGCCACCTTACGAGGAACCCTGCCTGCAAGACATAGCCCATAACCTTGACGCCGTGCGGGAACGTATCGCCGCGGCGGCGGTCCGCGCCGGCCGTGACCCCAAGAGCGTACATCTCATGGCGGTGAGCAAGGCCCAGCCACTGGCGGCGGTGGAGTCCGCTTGGGGCCTGGGCCAGGCAGATTTCGGCGAAAACTACCTGCAGGACGCCATGCCCAAACTCGCGGCCTTCGCCGGACGCCCCGCGGTATGGCATTTCATCGGCGCCCTGCAATCCAACAAGAGCCGCGAGGTGGCGACCCGGTTCCAATGGCTGCACACCCTGGATCGGGACTCCATCGCGCGCCGGCTCTCGGAGCAGCGTCCGGCGAGCCTGCCTCCCTTGCAGGTCTGCCTGCAGGTGAACGTCTCCGGCGAATCCAGCAAGGGCGGCGTGATGCCGGAACGCACGGCGGCACTGGCGGATGCGGTGGCGGGCTTGGCGAACCTGAAGCTACGGGGCCTCATGGCGATACCGGCGCCGGCAAAAGATATCGACGCGCAGCGCAGGCCTTTCCGGGCGCTACGTGAGCTATTGGAGGAGTTGCGGCGACATGGGCATGAGTTGGATACGCTCTCCATGGGCATGTCGGATGACTTGGAAGCGGCAGTTCTCGAAGGCGCTACGATCGTTCGCGTCGGAACGGCGATTTTTGGCGCAAGGCCGCCAAAAATCTGACTTCATCGAGAGTCACCTGGAAAATCCATCCTTGGATTTTCCAGGCTCGGCGAGTCCGGTACAGGCCCGGACTTACCTCCGCCAAAGCAAGCGCTAAGGCACTTGCTTTGCGTGCGGCGCATCCCTGCACCGCAAAACCACCTTCTTTCCCGCATTGCAGTATCCTTGCACTTACATAAATCCCGTACGGAGCCTCCATTGCTGACTGACTTGCGCATCGCCTTCGTCGGCGGCGGCAACATGGCGCGCAGCCTGGTGGGCGGCCTGATAGACAAGGGTTGCAAGCCCGGGCGCATCAGCGTCTCCGAACCCAATCCCGAACAGCGTGCCCTGATAGCCAAGCGCTTGCCGGTGCGCATGAGCACCGACGGGCCTGGGGCCGTGCAAGGCGCCGACGTGGTCGTGTTCGCAGTGAAGCCCCAGGTGATGCAGGCCGCGGCCCGCGGCGTGGCGGCGGCGCTGCAGGCCGACAAGCCGCTGGTGGTCTCCATCGCCGCCGGCGTCACCAGCACCGACCTGGATCGCTGGCTGGGCGGCGGGATGAGCATAGTGCGGGTCATGCCCAACACGCCGGCCTTGCTGGGCGCCGGCGCCGCGGCTTTGTGGGCCACGCCCAAGGTGAGCGCCGAGCAGAAGCAGATGGCCCAGTCGCTCATGGAAGCGGTGGGCATAGCACTCTGGATAGACGACGAGTCGCTCATGGACGCGGTCACGGCGCTCTCCGGCAGCGGCCCGGCTTATTTCTTCCTGTTGATGGAGTGCATGGAAGCGGCGGCCCTGGAACTCGGCCTCCCCGCCGGGACGGCGCGCGCACTAACCCTGCAGACTGCCCTGGGAGCCGCGCGCATGGCGCTGGAATCCGGCGAGGCGCCCGCGGAGCTGCGCCGCCAGGTGACCTCGCCCAAGGGCACCACCGCCGCGGCACTGCAGGTGTTCGAGGACGGGAAATATGCCTCCCTGGTGCAGAAGGCGCTCACCGCCGCCCGCGACCGGGGCCGGGAGTTATCGCAGGAATCCGCCAAGGAAAAGCCATGATCGCATCCCGCTCACTGATCGCGCTGGTGTTCGTCATCAACACCCTGTTCGGCATCTACACCGGGGCGGTGTTGCTGCGCTTCCTGATGCAGCAGGTGCGTGCCGATTTCTACAACCCGCTGGCCCAGGCGGTGATGAAGGTCACCAACCCACTGTTGCTGCCCCTGCGCAGGGTGATCCGACCCTGGCGCCGCATCGATTTGGCCTCCCTGGTGCTGGCCGCGCTGCTACAGCTCATCAATGTGACGCTGGTGATCGCGCTGGCGGATGCGCAACTGCTCTCGGCCTGGGGCTATCTCATCTATTGGGCCATGCTGAAACTGCTGTTCATCCTGGTGAACCTGTATTTCTTCAGCGTGCTGCTGGAGGCGCTGACCAGCTGGTTCGCCCAGGGTCGCAGTCCCCTGGATGGGCTGCTCCGGCCCCTCAACGCCCCACTGCTCCGGCCGGCGCGCCGTATCCTGCCGCCGATGAACGGCCTGGATTTCTCTCCTCTCCTGGTGATGCTGGTACTGCAGGTCATCAACATCCTGATACCGCTGGCCTGGCCCATCGTCTGAACCCGGCCATCGTCCCGGCGCTGAAGACGGTGCCCTCGCCCTGAATATCCGGCTTTTCCCAGCATGAAACCCTGGCTTCGCGCCAACCCGCCGCTTGCCCCCTGCGGCAGACCCTGATTTCAAGGGCGAAAACGCACAGCATCGCAAAAAAAGCGGGTTTTTCCCGGAAAATACCTACGCACTTAGCGGCGCGTGTGCTAAATTTCGCGCGTGTCCCGTTTCTAGCCATCTAAGAGGAGACCTAAATGGCTGCAAAGAAAAAGGCTGTCGCTAAAGTCGCTGCCAAGGCCGCCAAGGCCCCGGCGGTCAATGCCGACAAGCCGTTCACCAAGTCTGAGACCTATGCCTACCTGGCCCACGCGACCGGCCTGAGCCGCAAGCAAGTGGCGTCGATCTTCGAGAACCTGGCTGCCCTCATCGGCAAGAGCCTGGGCAAGAAGGGCCCGGGCCTGTATGTGGTCCCCGGCCTCATGAAGATCAAGGTCGTGCGCAAGCCGGCCACCAAGGAGCGTGAGGGCATCAACCCGTTCACGGGTGAGAAGACCATCTTCAAGGCGAAGCCCGCCCGGAACGTGGTCAAGGTGCAAGCCCTCAAGGGCCTCAAGGACATGGTGAAGTAAACCATTCCGGACCGGAGCCGTGCCCGGGAGGCACGGCTCCGGCACTTGGATGGTCCACCGATTCGATTCCGGCTTCCCTGCCGGCAGTCTCTATCTCTCTCGCGATTTCATGCGCCGCTTGGCCGCTTCCTTCTCCCTGATCAGGTCCTTCAGCGGCACATACAATAGATCCGCCAGTTTGTGCATGAGCCCGTCTTCATGCTTGTCCAGGCGCCCATCCGCGTAAGCCACGTCCCACAGCATGGCCATGAGCTCCAGTTTCTCGGCAGGCTGGAAATGCTGGTTCACGAGATGGGTGAACCGGAACAGCGAGGCGGAGTGATCCGACTCCTGCTGCGCCGCCTTGATGAGCTCGGCGGCATCCGCGGGCGTAAGGCTATAGCGCTCGGTGAGAAGCTCGCGCGCCACACCCAGCTCCACTTCCGCTTCGTCGAAGTCCGCCCGGGACATCTCCACCAACAACGCGGCCGCGGCCACCCGCAACTCATCGTGGGGCACGGGCTGCATCTTCGCATCCGGTGCCGCGAGATGTTTTTCCAGGAATGAGACCAATGAAGAGAACATGGCGGTGTCTTGCGAAGTATGTGGGAAGGAAAGCTGCCCGCCGCTGATGCGGCGGGCAGCCCGGCGCATCAGAAGCCGAAACCGAGCTTGAGGGTGTAGGTGCTATTGCCCGCCAGGTGGTTATATTCCAGGGACATGTGCACGCCGAGGTTGAAACTCACGCCGGCGAAGAACTCGGTGTTGCTCTGGCTGAAGTCGCTCAGGCCCGTGGAGGCATCCGGCGAGCTATCGGTCCATACCTCGCCGACGCCCGCATAAGGAGTCACCGGGCCGAAGCCCTTGGATACGGAGAGGTCGAGGGTCTTGGTGTTGAAGGACAGGTCGTCCACGCCGGTCAGGTGCGTGTAGGCGAAGCGCAGGCCCACGGCCGGCTCGGCGACACCGCCGTCCAGGATCGCGTAGCGGCCCTCGACGCCGTAGAGGTGCACGTTGGAGCCCGGCACGAAGGCGTATTCGGCGCCGACGTCGAAGCCCAGCGGCAGGCCCTTGGAGACCACCACGTTGGCGAAGGGCACATTGGATACGTTGTCACCGGTGGCGGCGTTCCAGTCGCTCTCGTGGCTCACCTGGGTATCGGCGAAGTTCAACCCGACATCGAACCCGGTGATGCCCTCGGAGGAGGCACCCTGCATCTGCTTGAAACTGGTGACGGCGCCGAGATCCGTAGACAGGCCGTCGAATTCGGCCTGGTTGAGACCCGGGATGTTGATGTCATCGGTGGCGAAGGCGGCACTGCTGAGCGCCAGCAAGCCGCAGGCCAATAGAAGACGACGCATGAGACACCCCTGGGTTCAGATTGGATGAGACAAGTCTAACAAACGGGCCACCACGCTGCCGGATGACGGCATCTAGCCTTTAAACGCTGCGACTACCGTTTCACGCAGCTCGTTCAGGCGCCCATGGAAGAAATGCCCGGCGCCGGCCATCACTTCGATCCTGGGCGGTGACTTGAGGGCCCGCGCCCATGCCAGCACGGCGTCGGGCGAGACCACGTCGTCCGCATCTCCCTGCACCAGGAGCCACGGGCAGGTGGGCTCAGGTATCTCAGCGGTGGCGAAACGCTCCACCGCCGGCGCAACCGTCACCAGCCGCGCCACCTGCCGCTGGCTCTGGGCATGCAGGGCGACGTAGGAACCGAAGGAGAACCCGCCGAGCCAGAGCGGCAAGCCGGGATGCTGCGCGCTCAACCAGTCCATGGCTGCGAGTGCGTCGGCAGTCTCGCCGATGCCTTGATCGAAGCTGCCCGCGCTTCTCCCCACGCCGCGGAAGTTGAACCGCAAACTCAAGGCGCCCATATCGTTGAACGCGCGTGCCAGCATGTAGGCCACCTTGTTCTGCATGGCACCGCCCTGCAAAGGATGCGGATGGCAGACCACGGCCACGGCGATGGGCTCGGCGGCCGGATGATCCAGCAGACCTTCTATCGGTCCGGCGGGACCCTGGAATTCGCAGGGTTCGGTGTGGCGTGGGCTGTTCACGGTGAGGAGGCCATGATTTGACGGGATTTAGGGGGTTAAAGCCGGCATGGGTGGGCCGGTATAATAGTCGTTTTCCCGCACACACTGCTCTTAAGGTCCACGCCATGAACAAGACCATCGAACTGGAAGACAAGTACTGCGCCCACAACTACCACCCGCTGCCGGTGGTGCTGGTGTGCGGCGAAGGCGTGCACGTGTGGGATGACGCGGGCAACAAGTATCTGGACATGATGAGCGCCTACTCCGCCGTGAGCCACGGCCACGCGCACCCGAAGCTGGTGAAGGCGCTCACGGAGCAGGCCGGCAAGCTCGCCATATGCTCCCGCGCCTTCCACAGCGAGAAGCTCGGCGCGTTCCTGAAGCGGCTCTGCGCCATGACCGGCATGGACATGGCGCTGCCCATGAACACCGGCGCCGAGGCGGTGGAGACCGCGCTCAAGGCCGCGCGCAAGTGGGCCTATGAGGTGAAGGGCGTGGCCGCGGACAAGGCCGAGATCATCGCCTGCAGCGGCAACTTCCACGGTCGCACCATCGCCATCGTGGCCATGTCGAGCGAGGCCCAGTACAAGGACGGCTTCGGCCCCTTCCCCGGCGGCATGAAGCTCGTGCCCTACGGTGATGCGGATGCCCTCGAGAAGGCCATCACCCCCAACACCGCTGCCTTCCTGGTGGAACCCATCCAGGGCGAGGCGGGCATCGTGGTACCGCCGGCGGGTTACCTCAAGAAGGCCGCCGATATCTGCAAGAAGCACGATGTCTTGCTCATCGCCGACGAGATCCAGACCGGCCTCGGCCGCACGGGCTCGCTCCTGGCCTGCCAGCACGAGAGCGTGCAGCCCGATGGGCTGATCCTGGGCAAAGCGCTGGGTGGTGGGCTCCTGCCGGTGTCCGCGTTCCTGGCACGCAAGGACGTGATGGAGGTATTCCACCCCGGCGACCACGGCAGCACCTTCGGCGGCAACCCGCTGGCAGCGGCGGTGGGCCTGGAGGCGCTCAAGGTGCTGGAAGAGGAGAAACTCGCGGAGCGCTCCGCGGAACTCGGCGGTTATCTGCTGGAAAAGCTCTCGGGCCTCAAGTCGCCGCTGGTGAAAAGCCTGCGCGGTAAGGGGCTCTTCATCGGCATCGAGATCGACCCGCGCCAGGGCCGCGCCCGCGAAGTCTGCGAGCGGCTGATGGCCCACGGCATCTTGAGCAAGGAGACCCACGAGACCGTGGTGCGCCTCGCGCCGCCGCTGGTGATCACCCGCGAGCAGATCGACTGGGCGGTGGAGCGCATCGCACTGGTGCTGGCGGAGATGGGGCAGCTGAAAGCCGCGTCCTGAGACATCCGACATCGCCAAATAAAAGAGGCCGGCCTTACGCCGGCCTTTTTATTTACATTCGCTCAGCTCAGACCCAGGCCGTGGCGGACAAGGGTTTGTCGTCCAGCAGGAAGATGATGCCCTTCACGTGCCGGTAGATGTACCAGATCCATGCCGCGAAGCCGCCAAGGTAGGCGAGTGGGATGCCGATCACGGTGATGAACAGCACCGTGCAGATGAAGAAGGCCAGCACCGTGTACCAGAAGGTGCGGATCATCCAGTTGTGATGGCTGTCGATCAGGTCGCCGTGCGAGCCCTTGCAGGCATAGTTCATGATGAGGGCGATGATGCTGAGCAGCCCCGTGCAGGCACCCAGCAGGTGCAGCACGTAAGCGACGATCACCATGGTGCGGCCGTTATCGGAACTCATGCGCTTCTCCCCATGTTTGGTATCAACTGATTGTAGTGCTGGTACCCGGAAACTCCAGCCGGACGCGACGATTCTGTTTACCTTTCTTTTCCACTTTGGTGATGACCACTTCGCCGATCTCTCCGATGCGGGCCACGTGGGTGCCGCCGCAAGGTTGCAGGTCGATGCCTGCCACCTGCACCAGACGCACCTTGCCGGCACCCCGGGGCGGTTGCACCGATAGTGTCTTCACCAGCTCCGGCTGCGCATCCAGCTCCGCATCCGTGATCCAGCGGAAGGATACGGGCGCATCCTGTTTGATAAGGGCATTGAGCTTCTCCTGTACCTCCGCCTGATCCGGACTTTCCGGCAGGTCGAAGTCCAGGCGCCCGTAGCCGTCGCCCACCGCGCCGCCGGTGACGGGCGCGATGATGACGGCGGAGAGAAGATGCAGGCAGGTGTGCATGCGCATGAGGCGGTACCGTCTGTCCCAATTGATATGGCCGCTGATGCTCGTGCCGGACGCGAGCACGAAGGTCGCATCCTCCAGCACATGGGCTACGCTGCCGGGAACCTCGCCCTTCCTGGTATCTGTGACCTTGAATTCGCGCCCGTCCTCCAGCGTGAGCCGACCGGTATCACCGGGCTGGCCGCCGCCTTCCGGATAGAAGAGCGTGCGGTCCAGAACTACCTTCCCGGGGGTCGCGGACAGGACTTCAGCTTCGAAGTCCGTGGCGTAGGCGTCGTCCCGGAACAGGAGTTCGGTCACTTCTTCTTCTCGAAATCGAGGGAGCAGGAGTTGATGCAGTAGCGCAGGCCCTCAGGTCCGGGGCCATCGTCGAACACGTGGCCCAGGTGCGCATCGCATTTGGCGCAGACCACCTCGGTGCGCTGCATGAAGTGGCTGTTGTCGGAGTGCACCTGCACATTGGCCTGGGCCGCGGGGGCGGTGAAGCTCGGCCAGCCGGAGCCGGAGTCGTACTTGGTGCCGGAATCGAACAGCGTGTTGCCGCAGCAGGCGCAGCGATACATCCCCGCCTCGTGGTTATCCACATACTTGCCGGTGAAGGCCTGCTCGGTGCCCTTCTTGCGGGCCACCGCATATTGCTCGGGCGTGAGTTCCTTCTGCCATTCCGCCTCGGTCTTGCTGATCTTGTCCATGGGATACCTCGTAACCACTAGCTATGGGCGGGGAGCCTGGGTCTCAAGACCGGCCATGCGGCCCGGCTATTACCAGTATGCATCGGCCCGGTTTCGGGCTACCCCCGGTTTTGGTACCCTAGCGCCCTCTAAAGACCATCTGAAATACGTCCAAGGGAGACGATCCGATGCGGAGCCGCGCGTTCACCCTGAGCTTGGCCCTGGGCCTCATGGCCTTGAGCCTTGCCGCCCGTGCCGACGGCGACGCCGCCAAGGGTAAGGTCGAGTCCTATACCTGTATCGGCTGCCATGGCATCCCGAACTACACCAATAATTATCCGACCTATCGGGTGCCGAAACTGGCCGGCCAGCATGCCGCCTACATCGTGCAGGCCCTGAAGGAATACAAGGCCGGCGACCGGGCCCACAACACCATGCATGCCCAGGCTTCCTCGCTCAGCGAGCAGCAGATGCAGGACATCGCCGCCTACTTCGAGAGCCTGGGGCATGCCCCGGCCGGCCAGCAGTGAGCCACGCCATGAAAAAGCACATCCTCGCCCTCGCCGCCCTGAGTCTCGCTGCCCCCATGGCCTTCGCCGACGGCAACGCTGCCAACGGATCCAAGGTATTCGAAGACCACGCCTGCGCCCAATGCCACGCTTCCAACGGCATCAGCGCGGCGGATCAACCGCTGCACGCGCCGATCCTCGCCGGCCAATACAAGGACTACATCATCCAGGCCCTGCACGAGTACAAGCTCAACCAGCGCAAGGGCTCGACCATGAACGCCATGGCCGCCCCGCTCACGGACCAGGACATCAAGGACCTGGCGGAATATCTGTCGGGCCTGCCGGGACCCCTCGACAACATCCCTCAAGCCGGGCACTGAACCGGACTCTGGTTTGATGCCTCAAGAAAAACCCTGCTGACGCAGGGTTTTTCGTTTTAGCATGTAGCCATGGGCCCACTCAGCGGCAAATCCGTCGTCCTCACCGGTGCCTCCCAGGGCCTCGGCGTGGTGATGGCGCGTGCATTGGCCGCCGAAGGCGCGGACCTGCTCCTGGCTGCGCGCAGCGAGGACAAGCTGAAAGCCGTGGCGCTGGCGATGCCGCCCGGCAGCCGCGTGCTCGTCCAGGTCGCGGACGTGACTTCCGCCGCGGATCGCAGCGCACTCCTGGCGCGGGCGGCCCGCGAGTTCGGCGCCCTGGATGTGCTCATCAACAACGCGGGCGTGGAGGAATTGGGGAGCTACGCCGAACAGGAACCCGCGGTGCTGCAACGCATCGTGGAGACCAACCTCCTGGCACCCATGTTCCTGACCCGCGAGGCACTGCCGGCGATGTTGGCACGCGGCGCGGGACACGTGGTGAATATCGCCTCCCTTGCCGGTCGCACCGGCATGCCCTTCGGCGCCGCCTACTCGGGTAGCAAGGGCGGACTTGCAGAATGGAGCATCTCGCTGGCCGCGGAACTGCGCGACACGGGAGTCGCGGTGTCGGTGATCTGCCCGGGGTTCGTGGCCGAGACCGGGATGTTCTCGCGTAAGGGTGCCCCGGCCCCCAGGAGCATCGGCGCTTCCAGCCCGGAAGCCGTGGCCAATGCCGTGCTCAAGGTACTTCGTACACGCAAGGTCGAGGTGGTAGTGAACCCGAAACCAGTGCGCCTGCTCATGGCCCTGAAGGCCCTATCCCCGGAGGCCGCGCTGGCCGTGGGGCGGCGCCTGGGTCTGCTGGATTTCCTGAAGCGCATATCCACGCATAAGCCCTGACGGAAAGCGGTTGTAAACTCCGTCGGCAGTGCTACACTTTTGCTTGAGACACGAAACGGCAAACCCGTCCGAAAGGCGGGGGCGCAAAGTCACCGGTCTAAGGGGTGCAAGCCCTACGACGGCGGGATTACCGAATGTGCCAACCCCCTGTGTCTAGGCCCCTCCCTCTTGCCTAGACCGGCTTTCGGAACCCCTGACCTGCCGTCATTAAGGTTTGCACCCCTTTCTATTTGGGGCGCTGGCATGCTGTTACTCTGCCGCCATGACTGAACCTGCGATCCGCAACGTCTCTGATACAGCGCTATGGGTCGCGGTGTTCCGCGCCGAGGAGAGCGAGCGCAAGGATCCCCTCTTCTACGACCCCTATGCGCGGCTGCTCGCAGGCGAGCGTGGTGCCGAGATCGCGAAGCAGGTGGCGATGCCGGGTTGGCCCATCGTGGTGCGCACTGTGGCGCTGGACGAGATGATCCTGAAGGCCGTGGAGGAAGATGGGTTCGACACGGTGTTGAACCTCGCCGCCGGACTCGACACACGCCCGTACCGCCTGGCGCTGCCGGCGACCCTGCGCTGGATCGAGGTGGACCTGCCGGCCATGGTCGAATACAAACGCACGGCACTCAAAGACGCCAA
>DATBAJ010000046.1:0-16273 GCA_036271575.1 Gammaproteobacteria bacterium | reverse complement strand
ACGACCCCAAGTTCGCCAGCAAGAACAGCAGGAAGAGGATGCGGCTCATGCTTTGGTCCCAGCGATGGCGGCCAAGCCCAGCAGCACGAGATCCGGGACCAGCATGTATTTGCCGGGCAGCAAGCTATTGAGACGCGCGCTGTCGCCGCCCGTAAGCAGGAACTGGGTCTTGGGGCCGAGTTCCTGGTCCACCAAGCGGTGCATGCGCTCGAGGAAACCGGCGGCGGTGTGCCAGCCGCCGCTCCAGATGGCGGAGCGGGTGTCTTTGGCCAAGAGCGCGAGCTCGCCTTCGCCGAGATTCCCCAAGCCGGCGGTGGCGTCTGCCAGGGCGCGGCGCATGGTCTGGGGGCCGGGCGCGATCAAACCGCCCCGGTGTTGCCCGGATGCATCGACCGCGTCCACGGTGATGGCGGTGCCCGCATCCATGACGCAGACGGGGCCGCCGAACTTGGTGAAGGCGCCGATGACGGCGGCCCAGCGGTCTGCGCCCAGTCGCACCGGATCCACGTAGCCGCTCTTCACGCCGCAGCGCTCGGCGGAGGAGATGAGGATCTCCGGATTGAGCTTGAAATGCTCCTGGCAGAAGTCAGAGAGGGCCTTCCCCACCAGGGGCCCGGCCACGTTGCACATGACGACGCGCGAGGGCGCCGGGCCTTCGAAGGCGGCTTCGATGGCCTGGGGCAACTGCTCATCCGCGTGCACGCGGCCATCCATGCGGCCGAGCGTGCCGCCCTCGAGTCTGGCCCATTTGATGCGAGTGTTGCCGATGTCCAGGAGCAGGATCATCTAAGCGATCCTTAAGGAGAGGTCGCCGGAGACGAAGCGTTTCAAGCCTTGCGGGGTCTTGAGCAAGAGCGCGCCCTGCTCGTCCACCCCGGCGGCGACGCCGGTGACGGTATGGTCATGGGAATGCAGGGCCACGGCCTTGCCGGCCACGAGATCCAGGGCCTGCCAGTCGGCGGCGAAGGCGGCGAAGCCTTGGGATTCGAAGTCCTGCATCGCGCCGAACAGCGCTTCGACGAGCGCGGCAGCGACCTTGTTGCGCTCCGGCGGCGTGCCATCCGCGAGGGTCGCCAGGTCCATCCAGGGCTGGTCTATGTCCTGGCCCGCAGCGGCCGGCATGCGCACGTTCAGCCCCAGGCCGATCACGGCGCGGGTGGCGCCGGGAGGCTCGCCCTGGATATCTATGAGCACGCCGCCCAACTTGCGGCCTGCTGCGATCAGATCGTTGGGCCATTTGATGCGCACCCCATCGAGGCCGAGGGCCTCGAGTGCGCGCACGGCGGCGATGGCGGTGACCATGCCGAGCGCCGTGAAACCCGGCGGCCACTCGTCGAAGCGCCAGGACATGGAGAGATACAGATTCGCGGCAAAAGGCGATACCCAGCTACGACCGCGCCGGCCGCGGCCGGCGGACTGGAATTCCGCGAAGCAGACTTCAGGATCGCTGCTGCGGCCACTGAGCCAGGTGTTGGTGGAGTCCACCCTGTCCAGGATAGTCATGCCTTTGAGCCGGGCACGGCAGGCAGGACTCAGGGCGCCGGCGATGATGTCTGCATCGAGGAGCTGCAGCGGGTTCGCCAATCGGTAACCCTTGCCGGGGACGCGGAACACGGAGAGCCCGAGTTTCTCCAGGGCCCGCACTTTCTTCCACACCGCGGCACGGGTGACGCCGAGGCTCTGGGCGAGGGTCTCGCCGGAATGGAAGTGACCGTCGGCGAGCACTTCCAGGATGGCGTGGCTGCGATCCATGCGGCGCTTCAGCTCACTTCCGGCTGCGCCAGAACCTGGCGCGCTCGAAGCGGTTCTCGTTGCCGGCCATGAGGCGCTGCATGTTGCTGCGGTGGGTGTAGAGGATGAACAAGGCCATGGCGAGGCCGAAGACGAAATACGGCGAGCTGGCACCGAAGCGGATCAGCGTGAACAGGGTCACGGCCCAGGTGGCGAGCGCGGTGGACAGGCCCACGTAACCCGAGAGCGTGAGGGTGAGCACGAACACCACGAAACCGGGGATGAGCGCCACCGGCATCAGCGCCGCGACTACGCCCACGTAAGTGGCAGCGCCCTTGCCGCCGCGGAAACCGAAGAACACCGGGAACACGTGGCCGACGATGGCGAGCATGCCGCAGACGGCGGCGGTCCAGGGACCGGTGAGGACCTCCCCGCCGGGGACCGGCAAGGGGATCGCAGGCACCAGCCAGGCGGCGGCCACGCCCTTGCCGATGTCGATGATGAAGACCCAGAGGGCAAAGATCTTGCCCTGGGTGCGCAGGGCGTTGGTGCTGCCGGCGTTGCCGGAACCCTGCTTGCGGATATCTACCCCGCCATAGACCCGGCCCACCAGGAGGCTGCCCATGAGGGAACCGAGCAGATAGGCCAGGAGGCAGCGGATACCGAGGGCGAGCATGGGGGGCCTGCGGATTGGGGGGCAGGCGTCCATTCTAGCAGCGAGGTTTACAGGGGGCCTTGACGCCAGCGGCTTCGCGGGCCGCTGGCTCCATTTCAAGTGCCCCTCCGGGGCAACGCGGGCTTCCGGGCCGATGCCCGGAGGGGGCGGGGTTCTGGTCGTTCGGAAGGCGAAAGCTTTGAGCAAGAAAGAACTTGATTTGTATTATGTTATATAACATAATGAAGCCGCATCTGAGATTAGGGGTTCGAGAGTAGTTACTCTGTAAGCAAGGGGGTTCGATGGATTACGACCTCATGAAGGACATCTTCATGGACCTGCGCCGGATCATGCGCGCCATGGATGTCTATAGCCGCCAACTGGCCACCAGCCATGGGCTCACCGGCCCACAGATGCTTTGCCTGCGCGAGATCACCACCGGCGGTTCCCTGACCACTGGCAGCCTGGCGCGGGCGATGGCCTTGAGCCCCGCCACCCTCACCGGCATCCTGGACCGGCTCGAAGCCCGCGGGCTGGTGAGCCGCGAGCGACGCCCGGAAGACAAGCGCCGCGTGCTGGTCTCGCTCACGCCCCACGGCCAGCAGATGGCCCTGGAACTCCCCTCTCCCCTGCAGGAGCGCTTCGGCTCCCGCATGGCCAAACTCTCCACCGACGAGCAGACCGCCATCCGCATCGCGCTCGGCAGCATCGTGCGGATGATGGATCTGGAAGAACTCGAAGTGTTGGGAGCAAAGCCGGCGCAGTCGAAGACAGCGCCTGCTCGGAAAAAATAATCGAGCCTACTCTCAGTTAAGCTAGCCTTACCCAAGGGGTGGGGTCTCCGTGAAGTCAATTCAGAACCTGCTGCGCTCGATCTGGCGTTGTTGTGCTGCGGACTCGCAGTCGGTCATGCACGCCAAGAGTGCACTCCCTCCTACTCGCCTTGCACGCCTAGCCATATCTTCGCTCGCGACGGTCTGAAATGACTTCAAAAGCAATATTAGTGATAAATCCAGAGGCGGGTCGCGGTCTCGGTCGCGAGCTTGGGCCCGCCATCGGCCGCTATCTCGCGGAACTGGGGATGCCGACACGCATCCTGAACAGCAGCGGCCCCGGCGACGTGCAGTCCAAGGTGCGCGCGGCCCTGGCCGAGAGACCTTCTGTCGTCATCGCCGCGGGCGGCGACGGCACGGTGCACGAGGCGGTGAACGGCTGGATGCAGGCCTGCGGCGGCGCGCCGCTGGCGGTGGTGCCGGTGGGCACCGGCAACGACTTCGCGAAGATGCTGGATGCGAGCCACGACTGGCGCGAGGCCTGCTGGCGCATCGTGCGCGGCGAGACCCGGCGCGTGGACGTGGGCAAATGTAACGACTACTACTTCGCCAACGGTCTCGGCATAGGTTTCGATGCCCAGGTGGCGCTGGAAGCGAACAAGATCCGCTGGCTGCGCGGCAACGCGGTCTATGGCCTGGCGCTGGCCAAGATCCTGCTGCTGATGCACGCGACGCCCGAGGTGCGCATCCGCCACGACGGCGAGAAGCTCACCACGCCCATCACCCTGCTCACCATCAACAACGGCAAAGTCGAGGGCGGCGCCTTCGTGATGGCGCCGGACGCGGAGATAGACGACGGGCTCTTCGACGTGGTGGTGGCGAAGGGCATGGGGCGCATCGGCATCCTGCAGCTTCTGCCGCAAGTGCTGAAGGGCCAGCACATGTCTCACCCCAAGGTGGTGAAGTTCCGGACCGGGCGGTTGTCGGTGGAGTCGGATGTGCCGCTGCCGATCCATGCGGACGGCGAATTGACCTATACGGGTGCTACAAAACTCGAGATCGAAGTGCTGCCGAAAGTCCTGGAAGTGATCTGCTAGGCCTTCAGCCGACCGCCTTGGCCGCTGTCTTCGACTTCATGGATCCCATATATATAGCCGCCAAGGCGATCACCGCCCCCACGATCTCGATGGCCGTGAAGCGCCGACCGAAGAACAGCCAATCCCAGATGAGCGACCCCGTGGGCTGCAGCAGCAGCACCAGGCCCACCTGGGCGGCGCCCACCTTGGCCATGCTGGTGGAGATGAGTACCCATCCCAGCACCTGGGGCACGAGACCATAGAGCAGCAGCCAGCCGGCGTCGCTCCAGCTGGGGATGGCGAAGGAATCCCCCTCCACGCCGACGGCCGTCGCCAGGATCAATGCCGTGATCAGGGACACCACGGTGATGGTGGCGAAGGCAGAGCCGGGCTTGCCGGTGGTGCGGATGTTGCGCAGGGTCAGGATGTAGCCGGCATAGGCGCCGGCGGTGAACAGCCCCAGCACCACGCCGCGGTGATACAGCGGCGGCAAGTGCCCCCAGCCGGAACCGACCAGCAGTCCCAAACCCAGCATGGCGAGGCCGATGGAGAAGCATTGCAGCAGCGTGAGCCGCTCCTTCAGGAACAGCACGCCGACGGCGGCCAGCACGAACACCTGGAAGTTGGCCAGCAGGGTCGCGAGCCCGGGGCCGACGTACAGGATGCTGCGGTGCCAGAGCATGAGGTCAGCGGCGAAGCAGGCGGCAGCCAGCGCCAGGAACAGGAAGTTACGGACCCCGAGCTGCAGGCGCTCGCGCCGGAAGACCATGATCCCGAGCAGGATCAGGCCACCGAACAACATGCGGTAGAAGCCACTGACGGTGGGCGACACGTGCACCAGCCTGACGAACACCGCCGAGAAGCTGATGGCGATGGCACCCAGGACCAGTTCGAGCTGCCACACACCGCGACCGGACGACATCTTCATATCCCGGCAAACTGACGACGCGAGAGCTTAACACGGAGAGGTGCGAAGCCTGCTGTGCAGAAAACTGACTCTAATGACTCACAACAGAAATCAGAGCTGCGATTAAAGGCAGAGATTTTGGTCGCTGGCTAGGCGCGCGAGGGTCCGCGGCATGCCGCGGACGACCGTGCAAGGAAAGCACGGTCGGGCCGGGCGGCGAAGCAGGATGCGCAGCCGCGCAGGTGGCGTAGCCGCCCCGCTTCTTTGAATTTAATTTTGTTACGCGGCGCTCATGAAGCGAGTCTGCCGCCCTCGTCGCTCCCGGCATCCTGCCTCCCGCGACATTAGGACATTCTGTCCGTCACAACGCCACAGGGCAAAAGACCCGCTTTAATCAGACTTCGGCCCACATGCGCATAAGATTGGAGCGGAGCTTGCTGATCTTCATGGCCTCCGGCGATCCCGGCGCGACGCTGCGCGACCAGCGCGCGAGCTGCATGAGCTCGAACAGCATGTCGCGCTGGGGTTCGTCGCGCACGAAGCTCTGTATCCAGGTGACGCCGGCGAGGCGGCTGCCGCGGGTGATCTTCTGCACCTTGTGGATGCTGGTGGAGGGATAGACCACGGCGCTGCCGGCGGCGAGCTTGACCGCTTCGGCGGCGCCATCTGCATGGATCACCAGTTCGCCGCCGTCGTAGTCGGCGGGAGCGGTGAGGAACACGGTGACGGAGAGGTCGGCACGCATGGGCTCGCCGCCGCCCATGATGGCATTGTCCACGTGGCCGCCGTATTCCATGCCCGTGTCATAACGGTTGAACATGGGCGGCAGCACGCGCCGCGGCAGCGCGTATTGCGCGAGGTGTTCGTTCTTGAGCAGCGCGGTGCCGAGCAGCGTGCGCGCTTCGTCGGTGGGCTTGTCCTGGGCGACGGTCTGCAGGTTGTTCTTGACGTCGCGCACCGCGACGCCGGCGGTGAGCTTGCCGTCATCGAACTTCGCGTCCTTGAGCAGCGTGCGCAGGCGCGTGACTTCGTCCGCGGCCAGCAGGCCTTCTATCTTGAGCAGCATCGTCTATCCCCCGTTGATCCCGGCATCATCAGACCCGTCCCGGCGCGGACTGTCAATATGCAGATTAAAGTGAATATGCACCGCGTGTTACAATGACTGCTTAATCCCTCGGCTCCCGGTTATCCCTCGTGACTCCCAAGAAAATACGCATCACCAACGTCCACCTCGACCTCGGCGCCGGACGGCGCGGCACCGACATGGGCTCTTCCGCCATGCACGTGGCGGGCGTGGTGCCGGCCCTGAAGAAGATCGGCCACGAAGTGGTCGGCATGCACAACATCGGCCAGGTCTCCATGGAGGCGGCTGAACTGGGTGAGAAGAACGCGCGCTATCTGGGCGTGATCAGCGAGGTCTGCCGCGACCTGGCCGGAGCCGTGGAATCCACCATGGACCAGGGCGAGTTCCCGCTGGTGCTGGGCGGCGACCATTCCCAGGCGATCGGCACCATCTCCGGCATGGCCAAGCATCTGCGCCGCCAGAACAAGGACCTGGGTGTGTTCTGGTGCGACGCCCATACCGACATGAACACCCCCGAGAGCAGCCCTTCCGGCAACATCCACGGGATGCCGCTCTCGGTGCTTCTGGGCCGCGGCCCGCGCGAGCTGACCGGCATCGCCGGCCGGACCCCGGCGCTCAAGCCTGAGAACGTGGTGGTCTTCGGCGTGCGCCAGGTGGACGCGAAGGAAGCCAAGGTGGTGAAGGAACTGGGCGTGCGGGTCTACACCATGAGCGAGATCGACGCGCGCGGCGCTTCCGCCTGCCTCGAGGAAGCCGTGGAGATCCTGAGCAAGGCCTCCGGCGGTATCCATCTGTCCTACGATCTGGACGGCTCGGACCCGATGGTGGCTCCGGGCGTGGGCACGCCGGTGCCGGGCGGCCTCAACTTCCGCGAGTCGCACCTAGTGTGCGAGGTGCTGGCCCGCAGCAACAAGCTGGTGGGGATGGAGGTGGTCGAATTGAATCCGACCATGGATACGGAAAACAAGACGGGTAAATTCGCCGTGTGGCTTATCCAATCCGCATTGGGCCGCACCATCCTGTAAGGGAGCCTTGAGTGGGCAAGCGTGTCGACGAGTTCAATGCCTTCCGCACCAAGATGAACGAGCGCATCCTCGCCGAGGATAACCGCGTGATCAAGCGCGTGTTCTCGGTGGATTCACTCACCTATCAGGAAGGCGCGCTCTCCAAGAAGACCAAGGAACTCCTGGGGCTCTCGACTTCCATGGTGCTGCGCTGCGACGATTGCGTGAGCTACCACATCGGGCAGTGCATCGAGTCAGGCTGTACCAAAGACGAGATCGTGGAAGCCATGAGTGTGGCGCTGGTGGTGGGCGGCACCATCGTGGTGCCGCATATGCGGCGCGCGATCGCATTCATGGATGAGATGCTGGAAGAGACGACGAGCTGATCGCCTCTTACTGGAAAAAGAAAAGGGGCCGTGAGGCCCCTTTTGTTTTGGATCGCAAAATTACTTCTTAGCGGGCGTCTTTTTAGCCTCGGCTACCAGTTCTTTCACCACCGCCTCGAAACGCTCCTGGCCCTCGGCGTGGGCGCCGAACCGGTCCATGCGCCCGCCTGCCATGGAGCTGGAGAGCGCCTTGATGCGGTCATCCGGCGAGGGATGGGTAGCGAGCAGCAACTGCATGCTGCCGCTCTTGGGGTCCACCGCGGCGAGCGTCTGCAGCACCGCCATCAGGCCGTAAGGGTCATAACCGGCACGGGCCGCCAGCACCACGCCCATGCGGTCGGCATCTATCTCGTCGCCCTTGTCGAGGCCCTTCGAGTAGAGGTTACGGGTGGCGCCGGAGACCTGGTCCATGAGCTCGTTGTCGAGGTCGCTGTCGTAGCCTTCCTGCGCCGCGCCCTGCTTGGCCGCCTGGCCCGCGAGATCGAGTTTCGCGCCGCGCTGCAGTTCATTCAAGTGGTGCTTCAGTACCACATGGGTGATCTCGTGGCCCAAGACACCCGCCAGCTCTGCCTCGTTGTGCATGTGCAGCAGGAGGCCGCGGGTGATGAACACGAAACCGCCGGGAGCGGCGAAGGCGTCGATGTCGTCCGAATCCACCACCGCGAAATGCCAGGGCAGGCCCGGCCGATCGCTCTGCAGGGCGATCCACAAGCCCACCTTGTTCACATAGTCCTGCACCGCCTGATTGGTGATGGGCTTGGAGGCGCCGAGCAGGGTGGCGGCCGCGTCGCGGCCGATGGCGATCTCCTGCTCTTCGGTGGCAGGCACGAAGGCCTGCTTCACACTCTTATAGAGATCGCTCAAGCTGCCCAGGCTCGGGAAGTCGCTGCTGGCGGCGAGGGGCATGCCGCACAAGAGCAGCCCGGTCAAGAGAGCAAAGGCGCGCGCGTTCATGGATTGGCCTTCGGCAGCCAGGCGATCTTGGGATCGGCCGTGAGCGGCAGCGCCGCGGCGAAGTTCTTGGCCTGACCGGGCTTGGCCTGCCACTGGTCGAGCTCGGCCACCGCCTTCGGGTTCGGTACCGCGTTGGCGATGTCGCCGGTGTTGAGACCGCGCACGCCGGTGGTGGCGGTGGAGCCGGCGGCGCCGGAACGGCCGCTCTGGAACAGACTGGACCAGTCCGTGCTCTGGGCGGTGCCGGTGGTGCCGCTGTTGTAGCGGATGCTGGTCATGGGCAGCCAGCCATCCTGGCCGGAGGCGAGGCGCACGTGGTACCAGCCGCCCTGCCGTTCGATGATGCTGACGCCGGTGGCATTGGGCACCGCGGCCACCACGCTGGCATCGGAGTTGGGGCCGGAGGTGATGTTGCCGGCCACCACGGTCTGGGCCGTGGAGACGGCGGCGGCGTGCAGCACGCCGAGGGCGAGCAGGGCTGACGAGAGGATCAGCAAGCGTCTCATGTGCGCTTCTCCATGGGTTCGTAGAGCATCACCGGTTGTTCCCGGCCCTTCACTTTATAAGTACCCCGCTCCACGAAGTCAAAGGCATCCCCGCAACGCTCGCGGGTGGCGGCGGAGACCAGCACCCGGGCGATGCCCTTGGTCTGGCCCTCGATGCGGGAGGCGAGGTTCACGGTGTCGCCGATGGCGGTGTAATCCAGCTTGTTCTCGGAGCCCATGAAGCCGACCACCGCCTGCCCCGTGTGGATGCCGATGCCGACGTCGAAGATCTCAGCGAGATCCGGACCCAGATCCTTGCGGAACTCGAGCAGGACCTGGGCCATCTCGAGGGCCGCGGCCACGGCGTTCTTGGCCTGGTCCGGGTCCGCGAGGGGCGCGCCCCAGAAGGCCATGATGCAGTCGCCGATGAACTTGTCCACGGTGCCGTGGTGACGGAACACCACTTCCACCTGCTTGGAGAAATAACGGTTGAGGATCTGCACGACTTGTTCGGGCGTGCGGCTCTCGGAGAGGGTGGTGAAGCCGCGGATGTCGGAGAACAGGAGCGTGACCTCGCGGCTCTTGGCGCCTTCGTCCAAGAGGTTGCGCTGGTTCTTGACCAGGTCGTCCACCACGCGCGGATCCAGGAAACGGCCGAACATGCCGATGGCCACCTGGCGCGCGCGCCGCTCGGTCAGGTATTCGGCCAGCGCCATGCTGAAGAAGAAGGCCCAGCCGAACAGCAGCGGCTGGCTGATGGGCAGCAGCCAGCGGGACTGCAACAACACATAACCCAAGGCCACCACCAGGAGCGTGGCGAGGAGTAGCGTGACACCAGTACGGAAGGGACCGAAGCCCCGGGCGAACAGGAGCGCCAAGCCAAGCACCAAGGCGAGCGAGAGCAAGGCACCGCTCCAGGCCGGAGTGCGGCGCAGCCAATCGGCGTCCTTGAGGTTGGAGATGGCGGTGGCGAGGGTATCCACGCCCGGGTAGACCGCGGACAGCGGCGTCGGGTGCTGGTCGCCGAGACCGGCGGCATCGCTGCCGATGATGACGATCTTGCCCTTGAACTCATCGGCCGGGCGCTGAGGCTTCTGGCGCTGCATGTCCGAATACAGGTCGTAGAACGAGACATGCGGCACGCCGCCGCCACGCCAGTTGAGGACGAAGGAATCCGTCGCCGGCAGCGGGTAATGCAGATAGTCCGCGACCTTGGCGGGCAGCGAGGGGATCTGCCAGCCGTGGACATCCATATAGGTGTAGTAACGGCGGCCGACCTTGTCCGAGTCCTGCAGGAAGTTGATGACGCCGATACGGCCGGTCATGGCCAGGGCCGGCAACGGGAACACCATGGATACATGCGCATCCGGATCGGCCTGCGGCCCGGCAGCGAACCCCAGTTGCGGCGGGAACGCGGCGAGCGGCGGGCCCTTGCTGTCGTCGGTGCCCTGCCCCTCATTGCGCAGCGCGGGGAAGAATACCTTATCGCTGGGCGCTGCCACCTGGATGAGGTATTGGTCGTTCTCGGGGCGGACGTTGTCCGGGTCCACGAAGTAGATGTCGAAGACCACGGCTTTCGGGTCCTGCTTCAGCAGGGATTCCAGGAGTTGGGCATAGAGAGAACGCGGCCAGGGCCAGCCGACGCTGAGATCGTGCTGGGCGGCGGCGAGGCTTTGCTCATCCACGTCCACCACCACCACATCCGGATCCGGCGCGCGGCCGGCGGAATAGTGGCGCACCAATCCATCCTGCAAGGGATGTTCGACGGCATCGAAGCCGCCGACCAGGAAGAAGTCCGCCAGGATCAGCCCCAGGAACAGGCCCAGGAGCCAGACCCGTCCGCGTGGCAAGAGACTCCGCAGCGTCATGGATCCGCTCCCCGATACAGATGACCCAAGCTTACAACCATTCCTCCATCGCTCCAAAGCGTCGTGAGTGAAGACGGGGCTAGGCGGGCGAGGCGAGCAGGAGGGGGGGTTCGCCGCATGCGGCGAACGGGAGCACATGGATGTGCAGCGGGGAAGGTGACGCAGTCACCTAGTTGCTTCGTCCTTAGTTCTAACATTGCGCGTACTCGCGCCCGTCGCTCCCGGGCATCCTGCCCTCCCGCGACGTTAGGCCATCCTGGCCGTCGCAGCTTTGGCTCACCAGCGATGGTAGGCGGGATGTCCTTCTTTGACTGCGACAAACGTGCCGCGGCAGGTATCGCATAGCTTGCCGCCCGCCCACAGCTCCCCCTCCACTACCGCTCGATCATCGGTGGATGACACCACCCGCGCGATGAGGCTGATGGGTCCTTCGGTGGGCGTGGGACGCTTCAAGCTGATGGCGTATTCGGCGGTGACGGTGCAGGGCGGCGTCTCGGCGCCAGCCTTCTTCATGAGATGCCAGGCGGCGGTCCAGTTGCAGTGGCAGTCCAGGAGCGAGCCGATGATGCCGCCGTTGAGCACACCCGGGAAGGCTTCGTGGTGGGTCTCCGCCTCCCACTCCGCGGTCACCTCGGTGCCATGAGGGAAGCTGCGCACGTGCAGGCCCTTTTCATTGGCCGGGCCGCAGCCGAAGCAGGCGTTATGAGGGGCGTAGGTCTCTTGCAGGCTCTTCTCGTTCATAAATTTACCACCCATTAAATTAAGTACCTCAAAGCGTCGCGAGCAAAGGCGGGCTAGGCGCGCAGGAGGGAGTGCACTCCAATGTGCATGACCGACTGCGAGTCCGAAGCGGAACAACGCCCTGCCGAGCGCAGCAGCTTTGAGGATACTCTAAGCCTTTGGAAGATGTATCTCGGCCAGCATGCAGCGGACGCTGCCGCCCGCACAGTCCTCGATGGTCTCGATGGGCGAAGCCACGATGCGGCCATGCTTCTCCAGCACCATGCGTTGCGTCGGCGTGAGCGCGCGCTCGGCCCGGGCGGACATGACGATCACGGTCTCGCCGTAGCGGCCGGCGAGCTCCAGGAGGTTGCCGGCGAAAGACTCCATCTGATAAGGGCTGATGCCGATGACCTCGTGGCCGGTATCCAGCAGCCGCTGCATCACCCGCGCCCGCTCCGCCGGATCGGCGATGCAATCGAAGCAGCCCAGGGCGAAATGGGTGCCGACGCAGAGCATGACGTTGGTGTGGTAGATGGGCCGGCCCTTGGTATCGCGGGCATGGAAGCGCAGCACCTCGTAGCCCGCGCGCGTGGCCCAGTCCTGCAGCAGGCGCCCATCGGTGCGGGGCGAGAGGCCGGCATAGGCGATGCGGTTCACGCGATCCAGCACCAGGCTGCCGGTACCTTCCAGATAGCGGCCGTCCAGCTCCGAATAGGAAAGATCATGCACGTCGCCGAGCGCATAGCCGCGCTCGGCTTTGAGGGTCTCAAGGATGTCGGGGCGACGCTCCCAGCGACGGTTGAGAGCCAGCATGGGATAGAGCCAGGCGCTGCCGTCGGCGTGGAAACTCACCCAGTTGTTGGGGAACACCGCGTCCGGCGTCACGGGCTCGCTGCGGTCCTCGAAGACTTCCACGATCACGCCTGCTGCTTGCAGTGCTGCGCTCAGGGCATCGAACTCGGCGAGCGCCCGGGTCTGGATGTCGGCGCTGTGCCCCAAGTCTTTCTGGAAGGCGTTGGACGCGGCGGTCTCGGGATTGGCGCCGAAGTTGGCCGGCCGGATCATCAGCACGGCGGAAGCGCTCTGCTTTTCGGGCGTCGCGGCCATGGAGGGCCTTAAGTCTTGGGATGGCGCGAATCTTACTCCAGGTGCGCCGCAGACCGCGTGCTTATGTTTAGCAAGGTGATAAAGTAGCGGGAATTCTCTAGGGTTTTCAGGAGCTTCGCCCATGGCGGGCCTGATGGCTGGGGACCGGATACCGGATTTCACCCGGCCGGATTCTTCCGGCAAACAGCGGTTCTTCTACGACGTGCACCACGGCCGGCCCGTGGTGTTGTTTCTCTGCGGCCGCGCGAGCGACATGGCGACCCGCGCGGATCTCGCGGCGCTTGAGCGACCTGACCAGCTCTGGGGCAAGGTCACGCGCGTGGCGCTGGTGCTGGGCACGCCTGCGGATCTGGCGACCCTCGAGAAAGAATTGGGCAAGGATGTGCTGCTGCTGGCGGACGATGGCACTGTCTCCCAGCACATGCTCGGCGGCATGCCTGCCGGCATGACCGCGCTCACGCTGGACGACAACCTGCGCATCGTGGAGCGGCTGGAGCGCAGCGGCGATGCGGGTGAGTTCGCGCACCGGGTGGCCCACGCTTATGCGGACCGGCCGGTGCCGGCCCCGCGCACCTCCCAGGGTCAGGCGCCGGTGCTGTTCATCCCGCGGGTCTTCGATGCCGCCTTCTGCCAGGGTCTCATCGACCACTTCGAAGAGACCGGCGGCACGCCTTCCGGCACCGCTTATATAGAGGGCGACAAAGCCCTCTGGAAGCCGGATCCCTCCGTGAAGATGCGCCGCGACGTGTACCTGGAGACCGGCCCCTGGGTGGAGCGGGTGAAGGACGCGCTGGTCCGGCGCGTGTTGCCGGAGATCCAACGCTGCTTCAATTTCCAGGTGACCCAGCACGAGGTGTTCAAGCTCATCCGCTATGATGCCGGCGCGGGCTACTTCCACGCGCACCGGGATAACGAGAGCCGCGACACCCGGCACCGCCGCTTCGCCATGACGCTGAATCTCAACACCGGCGCTTACGACGGCGGCGCGCTGCGCTTCCCGGAGTTCGGACCCGACCTCTATGTCCCGGAACGCGGTGACGCGGTGATCTTCTCCTGCTCGCTGCTGCACGAGGTGACGCCGGTGACCCAAGGCAGCCGCTATGGATTGCTGGGGTTCTTCTTCGGCGAGGGACAGAAGATGGCGGAGATACAGACAGTGGCGGCGGGGAAGTAGGGCGAAGGGTCTAGATCATCTAGGGTGCGCGACGCATCAAGGCGGCGCGAGCGGGCCTCCCCTCACCGGCATGGGAGCGCCCGACAGGCAAGGCCTTCCTCTGATCATGCAAGGCCCGAGGCAAGGACCCGCCGTATCTTTCAGCATCTTGCAGGGCTTGTTCAAGACCGTCACCGTCACGGGCGCCGAGGTGCCGCTCTCCCTCGACTCACTCGTGGCCACGGCCGTGAGGGTCGCCGCTCCGTTCGGGACCTCCCGGGTATTCCACTTGAAGACATACGGCGCCCGGATCACGGGCCGGCCCAGTGGAGAGCCGTTCAACATGTACACCACCTGGGTCACGCTTCCGTCAGGGTCCGTGACCATGGCACGGAGCTCGACATCGCCTGAGACCGTGGCGCCGTCCGCCGGCGCGAGGATGGTGACGGTCGGCGGCGAGTGGTTCACGACGTAGACCTCCGCCAATCTGGATTCGCCGACGCCGCCCAAGTCGTTGGCGGCGAACGCGACGATGGCATGGAGCCCGTCGGGCACGGTGGTGCTATCCCATCTGAGCTTATATGGCGGCTCAGTCACAAGGGAGCCCAGGTCGTAGCCATCGAGCCTGTATACCACGCTCCTTATAGGGGTACCGCCATCCTCCGTTCTGGCCGTCAATACCACGGACCCGGAGACAGTCTTGCCGTTGGCCGGAGTCGTGATGGCGACGGTGGGTTGGCGCAGCGCCGGGAAGTTGCCGACGATGATACTGTCGGGAGCCGCGGTGGCTTCGTTGCCCGCGGCATCGGTGGCGGTAACGATCCATTCGTATTGATCGTTGGGCAGCTTGAGGGTGTTCCATTGCACCTGATAGGGATACTGGATTGGCTTCAAGGAGACCGGCTGGGCTTCATTAAAATACAGTTGTGCCGACTCAGACCCTATCTCGACCTGGCTGACGGGCGCGGCGCCGTCGGTGACTTGCACGGCGACGGTGACCGTGCCCTCCGCGTTCGCGCCGGGGGAGATGAACACGATGTCCGGCAACAGGTTCGCCACGGTGACGGACTCAGGCTCGGACAGCACGGTATTGTCATGACTGTCGGTGACCTCAGCCACAAGCGAATGCTGCCCGTTGGGAATCACGCCGGTGTCCCACTGAAATTGATAAGGCGCCTGGGTAAGGAGCGCGCCCACGGGATGGCCATCCAACATGAACTGCAGGCCGGTGACCTGGGCAATTGGGTCCACGACATCGGCGCTGAGGGTCACCACCCCCGAGATGGACGAACCATCCGCAGGTGCGGTGACGGTCGCGGTAGGGCCATCCGCCCGTGCGGGCGAGCCCGGGATAAGCAGGAGCAGCAGTAGGATGAGGCGGGACAGGGATGTAGGATCGGCGAACCTCATGGCGAGGAAACGCGGGAAGCCCATGGCGACGCCCTCCTTGGATGGACGTAATGGCGACCCTAGGCTTATAGGAGCGTCATGCAAATCCGGAGAACCCGGCATTTGGCGGTCCGCGATACTGGCAGTGAAGCCTGGAAAATACCTGAGAGCAAGATTGAGTCGCCCCATTTCCGCGTGAGCATGCGGGTGAGCCGCGAAGCGGCGAACGGGCATACAGGGATGTATGCCCTGGGCCGGTGAGCGGAGCGGGATGCGTAGCGAAACGGGGCGGGCTGGGTGACGCCAGGCCACAAGAGACAGAACGTAGCCGCCGTCCCTGGCACAGCATGAGAGTTCTTAGTTGCCCCGGCCCGGCCGTCGTGGCCGGGCGTTCGCGGAATCGCCGGCCGGTGGCCGGTGATTCTCGCTCACCCTACTTCCGCATGCGCATGCGAAAACAGTACATCGCCAGGAAGACCATAAAGAAAAACCCCCTGACGTTTTCACGTCAGGGGGTTTCGCATTTAGAGCCTGGCAATGTCCTACTTTCGCATGCGGAGACCGCAAACTAGCATCGGCGCTGAGCAGTTTCACTTCCGAGTTCGGGATGGGATCGGGTGGTTCCCACTCGCTATGGTCACCAGGCAAACCGGTTTCACTGTTGCGCGCGCTCGAAGCGCACGCAGTGAGGAAAGTTGTTGTCGCTTAAGTATGTCAGTCTCTCATAGAGACGCAGAATCAAATCTTGTGCCATACAAACCACTTGAGGTTATATGGCCAAGCCGCACGGCCAATTAGTACTGGTTAGCTAAACGCATTACTGCGCGTACACACCCAGCCTATCAACGTCGTAGTCTTCGACGGGCCTTTAGGGACTTCAAGAGTCCAGGGAGATCTAATCTTGGGGTGGGCTTCCCGCTTAGATGCTTTCAGCGGTTATCCCGTCCGTATATAGCTACCCGGCAATGCCACTGGCGT
>DATBAJ010000045.1:0-15470 GCA_036271575.1 Gammaproteobacteria bacterium | reverse complement strand
GGGCGGCACCGCGGGGATCTCCAGCTCCGCGAGTTCCGCGGTGAAGGCGTGCTCTTCCAGGATGGCGGCATCGGTCCAGCGGCCGGGGCGGTAGAACTTCACCACCAAGGGTTTGGCGTCCTCGACGCCCACCTGATACACCCGGTTCTCGTAGCTGTTCAGCGCCAACTGGGAACCGTCGGGCCGCCAACCGGCAGCCTCGATGGCATCCAGTACCGCGTCGGGTGTTAAACCCGCATACGGTGCGTTCTTATTCTCTTTCTCTTGTTCTTCTTCCATGCATCCAGTCTACCCGCTTCCTGCTGCTATCCTTGGCTCCATGGCCGCCAGATATCCAGAACGCATCGTCTGCCTCACGGAGGAGACGACCGAAACCATTTACTTGCTGGGTCAGCAGGATCGCATCGTGGGCATCTCGGGTTTCACGGTGCGGCCACCTGAAGCACGGCGGGAGAAACCCAAGGTCTCGGCTTTCACCAGCGCCAAGCTGGACAAGATCGTGGCTTTGAAACCAGACCTTATATTGGGTTTCTCGGACCTGCAGGCGGACATCGCCGCGGACCTGGTGAAGCTCGGGCTCGAGGTGCACATCTTCAACCACCGCTCCGTGGCGGATATCTTCCGCATGATCTCGACCTTGGGCGGCATGCTCGGCTGCGAGGCGGACACCCGGCGGCTGGTGACGGAATTGGAAGGTGGCCTCGAGAAACTGAAGGCCGCGGCAGCCAAGCTGCCGCGCCGGCCAAGGGTCTATTTCGAGGAGTGGGATGCGCCGCAGATCTCGGGCATAGCCTGGGTGTCGGAACTCGTCGGCATCGCCGGCGGGGAGGACATCTTCCCGGAGTTGGCGAAACAGTCCCTGGGCAAGGACCGCATCATCGCCGATCCCCTGGAGGTGCCGCGGCGCGCCCCGGACATAATCCTCGGCTCCTGGTGCGGGAAGAAGTTCCGGCCCAAGCAGGTGGCCTCGCGCCCAGGCTGGGCTGAGGTGCCGGCAGTGCGCGACGGGGAGCTGCATGAGATAAAGTCTCCCCTGATCCTGCAGCCGGGGCCGGCAGCATTGACGGATGGGGTAAATGCAATTCATCAAGTCATCGCAGATTGGGCGCATAAAGCCCGCTAGGCCGGAACGGCGCACGCTGTTCCACCGCACCGCCGCGAGCGCCATCGACGTGGCGACGCTGTTCCGCCACGCGCTGTTCCATGACATCAAGGGCACGCTGTTCAACTACGGCGTGAACGTGGCCATGACGCTCTTGGCGCTGATCCTGATGCGCCACATGCACACCGGCGCCTACCAGCTTTTCTATAGCTTCGTGACCGGGGTGCTGAACCCCGGCATCCTCATCATCCTGGCCGCGTTCACCATCGTGCTGGTGGGCATGGAGTTCATCTTCGTGGGGCTGACCTTCTATCCGAAGGGTTACGTGCCGAACCTGATGGTGAAGCTCGTGACCAGCATCCGCGACTCCATCGTGGTGTTGTCGGGGGCGGCGCTGTCGCTCGCGGTGCTGATGTTCGGCCAGGATCCGGTGGGGCGCTG
Organism: Gammaproteobacteria bacterium; assembly: GCA_036271575.1. Taxonomy (GTDB): domain Bacteria; phylum Pseudomonadota; class Gammaproteobacteria; order Natronospirales; family REEB76; genus DASUBN01. The sequence continues at coordinate 13,927 of DATBAJ010000045.1, read as the reverse complement.
GGAGGCCTGCGCCACGGCGGTGATCTACTTCGGCAGCGCTTATCTCGTGGCATTCCTGCTGTTGGCGCCGTTCTGGCTGGACTCGCGGCGCATCACCGACCGCGTGTCGCTGGTGCTGGCGGGCTTAGGCCTGCTGCTGCTGGTATGGTTCTGGCCGGACCTCTTCAGTCCGGAGTTCATCAAGCTGGATCGCATCATCGGCTGAGGCAAGCATGAGCAAAGACCAAAGCGGCGCATCGAAGCGCATCGATGAGCATATCGCCGGCATCAAGGACTGGCGCGGCAAGACTTTCGCCGAGGTTCGCGCGGCCATCCTCGACGCAGACCGCGGGATCATCGAGGAATGGAAGTGGATGGGCAGCCCGGTCTGGTCCCGCGACGGCATGATCGCGGTGGCCAACGCCCACAAGGGCAAGGTGAAGGTCACTTTCGCCCACGGTGCGGCACTCAAGGATCCGGACAAGCTCTTCAACGCCGGTTTCAACGGCAAGGTGCGGCGCGAGATCGATCTCTACGAGGGCGACAAGGTACGGAAGCGGGCGCTGACCGCGCTCACCCGCGCCGCCATCAAGTATAACCAGACCCATCTGAAGAAGAACACCAGGAAGAAAGCGCCGGCGAAAACGCGGAAGAGCAAGAAGAAATAACTATAGTTTCCCGCTAACCCCTCACCGGGTCAGGCGATCGTAAGCCTCACGGTACTTCTCGGCGGTCTTGGCGATGATGTCCGCGGGCACCTTCGGCGCCGGCGGCTTCTTGGGCCAGTCCAGCGTCTCCAGGTAATCGCGCACGAACTGCTTGTCGTAGGAGGGCGGGCTCATGCCCTCCTTATAGGTATCCGCCGGCCAGAAGCGCGAGGAGTCCGGCGTCAGCACCTCATCGATGAGGTAGAGCGCGCCGCTCTTGTCCACGCCGAACTCGAACTTGGTGTCGGCGATGATGATGCCGCGCTCCAGCGCGTACTTGGCGGCGAAGTCATAGATCTTGAGCGTCACCTCGCGCACCTTCTCCGCCAAGGCCGGGTCCAGGAGCCTCAGCACTTCGTCGAAGGGGATGTTCTCGTCATGCTGCCCTTTGGGCGCCTTGGTGGCGGGGGTGAAGATGGGCTGCGGCAGCTTGGCCGCCTGCGCCAAGCCCTTCGGCAGCGGGATGCCGCAGACCGCGCCGGTCTTCTGATAGTCCTTCCAGCCGGAACCGATGAGGTAGCCCCGTGCCACGGCCTCGATGGGGAGTGCCCGCAGCTTGCGCACGATGACGGTGCGGTCCTTGAGCAGGGCCTGTTCAGCCGGGTCCCGCACCACGTCTTCCACGGCCAGGTCCGTGAGCTGGTTTGGTATGATGTGCGCCGTCTTGTGGAACCAGAAGCGCGAGATGCCGTTCAGCACCGCCCCCTTGCCGGGGATCGGGTCGGGCAACACCACGTCGAAGGCGGAGAGGCGATCGGTGGTGACGATCAGCAGGTGCTCAGGGCCCGCATCGTAGATGTCGCGGACCTTGCCGCGGTGCACCAATGGCAGGCTCTTAAGGTGGGTCTCGAATACAGTAGTTGCGCTCATGGGCGAGTATCTTGCCATAGCGTATATCGCGAAGTAATCCTTCCAGGGAATTGGTGATGAATCTCATAGGCGCCCTCATCGGTGCGGTGATCGGCTACTGGCTGGGCGGCCCTTTCGGCATGATCCTGGGCGCCATCCTCGGACAGAGCGTCACGGTCGGTGTGTCCCGCGGCGGCTGGAGCGGCCACGATTCCGCGCGCGCCCAGCAAGCCTTCTTCACCGCCACTTTCTCGGTGATGGGCCACGTGGCGAAGGCCGATGGCGTGGTCTCGGAGGACGAGATACAGGCGGCGAACGCGGTGATGTCGCACATGAACCTGGATCCGGCGCAGCGGCTCGCGGCCATCCAGCTCTTCAACCGGGGCAAGGAAGCGGGCTTCGATCTGGATGCTGCCCTGCGCGCGCTGCGCTTGGCCTGCCACGGCCGGCGCGACCTGCTCGGCATGTTCCTGCAGATCCAGTTGCACGCCGCGCTCGCGGACGGGGTGATCGAGCCCGCCGAGCGGCGCGTGCTGGAGCGCATCTGCGACATGCTCGGCATCCCCGAGTACGAATTGAACCAATACGAACAGTTCATCCGCGCCCAGCAGCGCTTCCGCGGCGGCGCCCAGGGCGGTAATACCGGTCGCGGCAATACCGGTGGCGGTTTCCGCGACATGCGCACGGACAACCTCGCGGCCGCCTACCAGACGCTCGGCGTCGCTACGGCCGCGACGGACGCTGAGATCAAGACCGCCTACCGGCGGCTGATGAAGGAGAACCACCCGGACAAGCTGGTGGCGCGCGGCCTGCCGGAGAACATGATCCGCATGGCCCAGGAGAAGGTGCAGCAGATCAACGTGGCCTATGATGCCGTCAAGGCCGCACGAGGCATCAAATGAGCTAAAAGCTACTGCGCTCGGTAGGGCGCTGTCTGTAGCAGGATGCGTACGTGCCGCGGAGCACAAGGATGTGCGGGAGCGGCGAGGGCGAAGCCCGCCTAGCCCTACCATCGCTCGTAACGCTTTTAGCTCGATTATTAACACGGAACTCTGAGGACTTATGAGGGACGGCAGCATCGCATGGGCTTCGCTGAAGCCCCAGGACTATGTGCAGGAGACCCGCGTCGGCTTCTGGTTCCTGGGTACCCTCACCTGGGAGAAACAGGTGGTGGAAGTGGCGCTGAAGGACATGCAGCGCCTCCTGCCGGACCCGGAGCAGCGCTTTGCCACGGTACTGGATGCCGGCTGCGGCCAGGGCCGCGCGTTCCATATCCTGAAGCGGCGCCTGAAGCCCAGCCGCCTCATCGGCGTGGACGCGGACCCGCAGGGCATCGCATCCGCGCGTGCCGAGGCGGCGCGCCGCCGTATCCACGTCGAGCTGCTGGAGGCCGACTGCGCCTCGATCCCCCTGCCGGATGCCTCGGTAGACATGGTGTTCTGTCACCAGACCCTGCATCACCTGGTGCGGCAGGAAGAGACGCTGAAGGAATTCCGCCGCGTGCTGAAGCCGGGCGGGGTGCTGATGCTGGCGGAATCGACGCGCGTCTACATCCATTCCTGGATCATCCGGCTGCTGTTCCGCCACCCGATGCACATGCAACACAGCGCGCAGGAATACCTGACGATGGTGCGGCGCGCCGGCTTCGAGGTCGGCCCGCAGCAGGTCTCGTATCCCTATCTATGGTGGAGCCGCGCCCGTGACTTCGGCCTGCTGGAGCGCTGGCATATCCAGAAGCCGCTGCCGGTGGGGCAGCGGGAGGAGACTCTCGTCAGTCTTGTCGCCCGCAAGCCTTTGTAGGTAGATGCTCAAAGCGTCGCGAGCGAAGCTGGGGCTAGGCGGGCGAGGCGAGCAGGAGGGGTTCGCCGCATGCGGCGAACGGGAGCACACAGATGTGCGACCTGGGCCGCAAGCGGAGCCGGATGCGTAGCGAAGCGGGTACTCTTAGTGTACGTGACCGACTACGAGTCCGAAGCCCAACACCGCCCCAGCGAGCGCAGCAGCTTTGGGTCAATCTGTTGAGAAGTAAGCCCCTGACATGATCACGATCACTACCGCGATGCCGAGCGCCAGGGTCACGGCCATGACGATGCGGATCTGGCGCATGGCTTTGGCGGCCACCGCCTCGTCGCCGCGTGCCACGGCGCCTTTCAGGCGCTTGAAGGGGGCAAAGGTCACGTGGCCCATGGCCGCCATCATCATCAGGCCCACGCCCATCATGAACTGCACGAACCAGGGGACGTGGGCGAAGCCGTCGTAGCTGTTGAACACCATATAAGTGCCGCTGGCCAGGATGACGACGATGGCGCCCCACACCCAGGGCAGGAAGCGGCCGAGTACGCCGGCCCAGATACGGGCCGCGGCGAGCGTATCCAAGCCGTTCAAGGTCGGGCGCAGCGCGGTGAAGGCGAAGAACATGCCGCCGATCCAGACGATGACCGCCAGCACGTGCAGGGTTATCGCGAAAACCGCCATGGAGTGCTCCTTAATAAGGTCAGGCGAGGGTTGCGTGCCGGCGCAGCAGGTCGCGCAAGCGTACATCCTTGAGTCTCAACGCCGGCTGCTCGATGAAGTGCCAGGAGAGCATGGCACATCCGAGCGTCAATGCGCTCGCCGCGGCGAACAGTTCCAGCGGCAGGATGGCAGGGAAGGACTGGCGCAGGGTCTGCTCGATGGGGAAGGCGTAGATGTACAGCCCGTAGGAGTAGTCGCCGGCGCGGTTGAACCTACGCAGATTGGGCACGTACGCGAACCAGAACACGGCGTACACCAGCCACAGATTGAAGGCATAGGGGAACAGGGGGGTGGAATACAGCAGGGCCACCGGCACCGCGGCTGCAGCCAGCAGCCAGGTGCTGAGCGGGATGCGATCGCTGAGCACGCGGACCAGTGAGCCGGCACCGAACAGCAGGAACAAGCGCAGGTATATCTGCCGGTCGTGGAAGAAATGCACTTGGCCCACGAGCACGATACCCAGCGCACATGACCCTATGAGCAGCGGCACGTAGATGCGGGGCCTGAATAACATCCCGCTCAGGCCGGCCATGCTCACCAGCAGGTACAGCAGGAACTCCGGCGGCAGCGTCCACAGCGATCCATTCACCGCCTGCTGCGGCAGATCCTCGAACACCCCCGGCAGGCGCAGATGCAGCGTCAGGACCTGGAGCAGGTCCGCGTAGAGCTGCGGTCCGAACAGGTATTCGGTGGGCCTAAGGGTGGTCACGAACGGGCCGAGCAGGAATGCGATGGCCAGGAGGCAGACGATGAGGCCGGGGAAGATGCGCAGGCAGCGCGCCTTCATGAACTCGGGCCAATGGCGGCGGTCCAGGTAGCTCGCCGTGACCAGGAACCCGCTGATGATGAAGAACGCATCCACGCCCACGCCGCCGGCATAGGTGAAGCGCAGCAGCCGCTGCACCAGGTCGATGTGGCCCGGCAGCCTGGTGATGGCGTAGCTGTGGCCATAGATGACCATGAGCGCCGCCACGAAGCGCAGCAGCAGATAGTTGTTCTCGGACTCGGCCGCGTAGGATGCGATGCTGCGTTTGAAGGGGCTGAAAGCCATGCTGGAATGCGGATATCCCGGGGATCTGCGGCAAGCAGGATAGCAGCCGGCCCCGGCCCGTGCATCCCGCCTGGCTGAAAAGGGCCGCCGGTTCGGTTACAGTGTGCCGCATGAGCACGGCCCGCCCTCACCTCATCGCCCCCTCCATCCTCTCTGCCGATTTCGCCCGTCTCGGGGAGGAAGTCGATGCCGTGCTGAAGGCCGGCGCCGACATGGTGCATTTCGACGTGATGGACAACCATTACGTGCCGAACCTGACCATCGGCCCCGTGGTGTGCGAAGCGCTGCGCAAGCACGGCGTGAAGGCCCCCATCGACGTGCACCTGATGGTGAAGCCGGTGGATCGCATCGTGCCGGATTTCGCCAAGGCCGGCGCCACCTACATCACCTTCCACCCGGAAGCGAGCGAGCACGTGGATCGCACGCTGTCGCTGATCCGCGAGCAGGGCTGCAAGGCGGGGCTGGTGTTCAATCCGGCCACGCCCCTGGATTACATGCGCTTCGTGATGGACAAGCTGGACATGGTACTGATCATGTCCGTGAACCCGGGTTTCGCCGGCCAGTCCTTCATCCGCGAGAGCCTGGTGAAACTCAAGGAAGCGCGCACGCTGATAGATAAGTCCGGACGTGATATCCGCCTGGAGATAGACGGCGGCGTGAAGGTCGACAACATCCGCGAGATCGCCGCCGCCGGCGCCGACACCTTCGTCGCAGGTTCCGCCATCTTCGGCGCCAAAGATTATTCCGCGGTCATCAAGCAGATGCGCGAAGAACTCTCGAAAGCCAAATCCTGATCCTTCGGTCCCGATGACTCCCATCAAACTGGTCGCTTTCGACTTGGACGGCACGCTCGTGGACAGTGCGAGTGATATCGCGCGCGCGGTGGACAGAGCGCTGCTGGAACTGGGTCAGCGCACCCATGGCGTCGAAGAAGTGAAGGGCTGGGTGGGAGAGGGCTTGAGCAAACTCCTGAAGCGGGCCCTCACGGGCGAGTTGGACGGCGAGCCGGACCCGGCGCTCCTGGCGCGCTGCCGGGAGGAGTTCCACCGCTTCTATAAGGAAGCGCTGTGCGTGGATACCCGTTTCTATCCCGGCGCGCTGGAAGCCCTGGACGCATTGCGGTCCCGCTGCAAGCTCGCCTGCATCACCAACAAAGCCACGGAGTTCACCTTGCCGCTGCTGAAGATACTCGGGGTGAGCGGGCGTTTCGACGTGGTGGTGTGCGCTGACACACTGAAGGTGCTGAAACCCGATCCCGCGCCGCTCTTCTATGCCGCCGCCCAAGTGGGCGTGGTGCCGGCGGCCTGCTGCATGGTGGGGGACTCACGCAACGACATACTGGCGGCGAAGGCCGCCGGATTCTATGCGGTGGCGGTGTCCTACGGTTACCGGCAGGGGACCGACCTGTTGGCCTTGGGGGCGGATCTGGAAGTGGATTCGCTGCTGGAACTGCCGGATCGCCTGCCGGGGCTTGCCGCGGGCGGGCCCAGCGGCTAATGTCTTCTGCCCGGCGTCCCCGATGCCGGTCAAGGCAAGGGCATAAAGTCATGTCTTCCACGGTATTCCTAGACGGAGCGGCAAGGGCCTCGGGCCACGCCTGGCGATGGTGGTGACGCTCTAGCAGCGTCTTCAGCCTTTCGCCCATTCCGTAATCAGGATGACCGTGTCATGGATCAACAGCGTTTCGACGACCTAAGGGCCGCCGGCTACAACCGCATCCCGGTGTTCCGCGAACTGCTCGCGGACCTGGACACGCCTCTCAGCACCTATCTCAAGCTCGCGGACGGACCGCACACCTTCCTGCTGGAATCGGTGGAAGGCGGCGAGACCTGGGGACGCTATTCCATCATCGGCCTCGCCGCCGCCGCGGTGCTGACGCTCAAGGACGGCGTGTGCCGCGTGGACGGTCCGGAAGGCAGCGAGGTCTTGGCCGCAGACGATCCCTTCGACGCCATCGAGGACTTCCGCTCCCGTTACAAGGTGCCGGAACTGCCCGGCCTGCCGCGTTTCAGCGGCGGCCTGGTCGGCTACTTCGGCCACGAGACCGTGGGCTACATCGAGCCGCAACTGGCGGAAAGCTCCGCGCCGGACGAGCTGGCCTGTCCCGATGCCTGTCTGATGCTGGCCGAGGAACTGGTGGTCTTCGACAACCTGCGCGGCACCGTGCTCCTGGTAGTACACGCAGACGCCACCCAGCCGGGCGGCCTCGCCGCCGCAGAGCGGCGCCTGGAAGACCTCACCTCCAAGCTGCGCGCACCGCTACGATATCCCTCTCGCGCCGGTTACGAAGGCAGCGCCGCGGGCGAGTTTCACTCAGGTTTCGAGAAGGCCAAGTTCTGTGCCGCCGTGGAGCGGGTGCGCGCCTATATCAAGGATGGCGACGCCTTCCAGGTGGTGTTGTCCCAGCGCCTCACGGCGCCGTTCCAGGGCCGCGCCCTGGACGTGTACCGGGCCCTGCGGGTGATGAACCCTTCTCCTTATATGTACCACCTGGATTTCGGCGGCTTCCAGGTCACGGGCTCCTCGCCGGAGGTGCTGGTACGGGTGGAGAAAGGCGAGGTGACCCTGCGGCCCATCGCCGGTACCCGGCCGCGCGGTGCCACGCCGGAAGAGGACGCGCAGCTCGCCGAGGAACTGCTGGCGGACCCGAAGGAACGCGCCGAGCATGTGATGCTCGTTGATTTGGGGCGCAACGATGTGGGCCGGGTCGCCGAGACCGGCAGCGTGCGCCTGAGTGACCGCATGGTGATCGAGCGTTATTCCCACGTGATGCACATCGTCTCGGAAGTGCGCGGGCGGCTGAAGGTGGGCTTAGGCCCCCTGGATGTGCTCAAGGCCAGCTTCCCGGCGGGCACCGTTAGCGGCGCGCCCAAGGTGCGGGCGCTTGAGATCATCCGCGAGCTGGAGCCCGTGAAGCGCGGCATCTATTCCGGCGCCGTGGGCTACATCGGCTGGAACGGGAACCTGGACACCGCCATCGCCATCCGCACCGCCATCATCAAGGACGGGCGGCTGCACGTGCAGGCGGGTGCCGGCATCGTGCATGATTCGGTGCCGGAGAACGAGTGGCAGGAGACCCTGAACAAGGCCAAGGCGCTGATGCGCGCGGTGGAGATGACCAAGACGGATTCCGGGCGGGGTTCCCTATGATCCTCATGATCGACAACTACGATTCATTCACCTACAACCTCGTGCAATACCTGGGCGAGCTGGGTGTGGACGTGGATGTACGCCGCAACGATGCGCTCAAGGTCGCGGACGTGGCATCGCTGAAACCTGCCGGCATCGTCATCTCGCCGGGACCCCGCACGCCCAACGAAGCCGGCATCTCCGTGGAGCTGATCCGCGAGTTGGGCGGCAAGTTCCCGATCCTGGGTGTCTGTCTCGGGCACCAGGCCATCGGCCAGGCCTTCGGCGGCCGGATCGTGCACGCCGGCCGGGTGATGCACGGCAAGGTGTCACGCATCCGTCACACCGGGAAGGGCGTGTTCCGCGGTCTGCCGGACGGCTTCGAGGCGACCCGCTACCATTCGCTCGTCATCGCCAAGGATTCAGTGCCGGACTGCCTGGAGGTCACCGCCTGGACGGAGGATGATGACGGTGTCATGGAGGAGATCATGGGCGTGAAACACAAATCACTGCCCATCGAGGGGGTGCAGTTCCACCCGGAATCGATACTCACGCAGCACGGGCATGACCTGCTGCGTAACTTCCTGAAACAAGATTGATGGACATCAAAGACGCCATAGGCACCATCGTCAGCCGCATCGACCTCAAACCCGAGGAGATGCATGCGGTGATGCGTCAGATCATGACCGGCGGTGCGACCCCCACCCAGATCGGCGGTTTCCTCACGGGCATGCGCGCCAAGGGCGAGACTGTGGAGGAGTTGTCCGCGGCGGCCGTGGTGATGCGCGAGCTCGCCATGCGCGTGAAGGCTGATCCCAAGAACCTGGTGGATACCTGCGGTACCGGCGGCGATAACCGGCGCCTGTTCAATGTGTCCACCGCCGCGGCCTTCGTGGTGGCCGCCGCCGGCGGACGCGTGGCGAAACACGGCAACCGCTCCATGTCGAGCAAGTCCGGCAGCGCCGATCTCCTGGAAGCCATGGGTGTGCCCCTGGAGATGCCGCCAGCACGGGTGGCGGAGAGCATCGAGAAGGTGGGCATCGGCTTCATGTTCGCGCCGGCGCACCATCCGGCGGCGCGTTTCGCCGCGGCGCCGCGCCGCGAGCTTGGCACCCGCACCCTGTTCAACCTGCTGGGTCCCCTCACCAATCCCGCCAACGCACCGCACCAGTTACTGGGCGTGTTCGCGGAACGCTGGGTGGAACCCCTGGCGAACGTGCTGAAGTCCCTGGGCAGCACCCATGTGCTGGTAGTGCATTCGGATGACGGCCTGGACGAAGTGAGTCTCGCGGCGCCGACCCAGGTGAGCGAACTCAAGGACGGCAAGGTCACGAATTACCGGATACAGCCGGAGGATTTCGGCATCCCGCGCCAGCCGCTGGATGCCCTGGAAGTGGACGGCCCCCAGGCAAGCATCGCCATGGTGGAATCGGCGCTCTCGGGCTTGCCGGGCCCGGCGCGGGACATGCTGGCGCTGAATGCAGGCGCCGCGATCTACGCGGCCGATGTGACCGGGACACTGAAGGATGGCGTCGTCTTGGCGCAGAAAGCGCTGGCCGACGGCGCCGCGAAGGCGAAGTTGGCGGAGTTCCTGGAGCACTCCCGGTGAGCTCCACTCAGCCGGACATCCTGAAGAAGATACTGCAGGTGAAAGCCGGAGAAGTGGCGGCCGGTGCCGCGGCGCGACCCTTGCGCCAGTTGCGCGCGGAAGTGGAGGACGCGCCGGCGCCGCGGGATTTCCTGGGGGCCCTCAGGGCTTCGCGGGAGGCGGGCCATGCGGCGGTGATCGCGGAGATCAAGAAGGCCTCCCCAAGCCAAGGGGTGATGCGCGCGGATTTCGATCCCGCGGCCATCGCCAGGAGTTACGCGGCGGCGGGTGCCAGTTGCCTCTCCATCCTCACGGACAAGTCGTTCTTCCACGGCCAGCCGGAATATCTCCAGCAAGGCCGTGCCGCCTGCACCCTGCCGGTATTGCGCAAGGACTTCATGATCGACCCCTGGCAGGTATACGAGTCACGCCTGATGGGCGCGGACTGCATCCTCCTGATCGTGCGCGTGCTCGGTGACGCGCAGTTGGCGGAGCTGGTGGGCACCGCCTCGGACTTGGGCATGGATGCGTTGCTGGAAGTGCATGACGCCGAGGAGCTGGAGCGAGCCCTGGCGCTGAAGCCGCCTTTTGTGGGCATCAATAACCGGGACCTGGCGAGTTTCCGCACCGACTCCGGCATCACGCTAGCCTTGTTGCACCGTATACCCGATGACTGTCTGGTGGTGACCGAGAGCGGTATCAAGACCCGCGAGGACGTGCAGCGCATGCGCAAGCATGGCGTGCATGGGTTCCTGGTCGGTGAGGCCTTCATGCGAGCAGATGACCCGGGACAGAAACTCGCCGAACTCTTCGCCGCATGACTGAAGGGCCGCCGCCGGGCGTCACGCTGCCCCGGCTCGCCGCCTATTTCCTGCGCCTGGGCGCCACGGGCTTCGGCGGCCCGGTAGCTCTCGCCAACCACATGCGCCGGGATCTGGTGGAGACCCGAGGCTGGCTCAGTGAGTCGGAATACGAGGACGGCATGGCTGTCGCCACCGTCTGCCCCGGCCCGCTCGCTTACCAGCTGGGCGTGTACTGCGGCTATGTGCGCTTCGGTGCGCGCGGCGCTTTGAGCGTGGCGCTGGCCTTCGCGCTGGCGCCTTTCCTGATCGTCACCGTCTTCGCTGCGCTCTACACGGACTTCTCCGGTTCCTGGGTGCTGCGCGCGCTCTTCTACGGTGTGGCACCGGTGATCGTGGCCCTGATCCTGAAAGCTTCCTGGCAGCTCGGACGCAAGACTCTCAAGGCCGATATCGTGGGCTGGCTCATGGCCGCCATCGCGGCGACCGTCACGGCGCTGCTGCAACGGGAGCTGGCGGTGCTGTTCATCGGTGCCGGCGTCCTGGGCAGCCTGTGGTGGTCCCGCGGCCAAGCCGTACCTCCGGCCCCCAAGCCCACCGGCACTACTGGCGCATTGCTTGCCGTCGGCGGCGCCGGGATGCAGGCGCCGTCGGCGAAGCTGTTCCTGTTCTTCTTCAAGACCGCGTTCCTGGTGTTCGGCAGCGGTCTCGTGATCGCGCCCTTCCTGAAGGCCTACGTGGTGGACCAGTATCACTGGCTCGACGACCGGCAGTTCCTGGATGCGGTGGCGGTAGGCATGATCACTCCGGGACCCGTGGTGATCACGGCGACCTTCGTCGGCTATCTGCTGGATGGGTTGCTGGGGGCCGGCGCCGCCACCGCGGGTATCTTCTCGCCTTCGGTGATCCTCACCATGATCGCGGCGCCACTGCTGAAGCGCCATCGCAAGAATCCTTATGTGCAGGGCTTCGTGAAGGGCGTGGTGGCAGCGGTGGTGGGCGCACTGCTCGGCACCACGGTGCTGGTGGCGCGCCATGCCATCGGCGATGTATTCACCGCGGTGGCCGCAATCGTTGCGCTGATAGTGGTAGTACGTTGGAACAAACTGCCGGAGCCCCTCATCGTGCTGGTGGCAGCGCTGGCCGGTCTTGCGGCCTATCCTTGGCTACAACCCATGTGGGTCTAGGCTTTGAACGAAGTCATATCGATGACGAAACGATATCTGACGTCGCCTTTGAGCATCCGTTCATAAGCCGTATTGATGTCCTGCATGTGGATCATCTCCACGTCGCAGCCGACGCCTTTCTCGGCACAGAATTCCAGCATCTCCTGGGTTTCGGCGATGCCGCCGATCACGGAGCCCGCGATCATGCGTCGCTCGTCTATGAGTGCGCCGGGGTTCACCGGCGAATGCAACGGCGTGAACTGGCCCACCATCACCAGCGTCCCATCCCGGGTCAGGCTCGCGACGTAGGGGTTGATGTCGTGGTCGTTGGGCACCGTGTCGAGGATGAAGTCGAAGCGCCGTGCCACCGCCTGCATCTGCTTGGGGTCGGTGATGAGCACCACGTGATCGGCACCCAGGCGGCGCGCTTCCTGCTCCTGTCCCGGGTCGCGGGTGAAGAGCGTGACCTCCGCGCCGAAAGCCTTGGCGAGCTTGAGCGCCATGTGCCCCAAGCCGCCTAAGGCCACGATGCCGACCTTGGAGCCCTTGCCCACCTTCCAGTGCCGCAACGGCGAATAGGTGCTGATGCCGGCGCAGAGCAGGGGGCCGGCGGACTTGAGATCCAATGCCTTGGGGATATGCAGCACGAACTTGTCGGAGACCAGGATGCGCTCGGAATAACCGCCCTGGGTCACGGAACCGTCGTGCCGGTCCAGGCTGTTGTAGGCGAACACCGCGCCCTCGGTGCAGTACTGTTCCAGGCCCTTCTCGCAGGAATCGCAGTGCCGGCAGGAGTCCACGAGGCAGCCCACGCCCACGATGTCGCCGGCCTTGAAGCCGGTGACGGCGCTGCCCACTTCCGTGACCCGGCCGATGATCTCGTGGCCGGGCACCACGGGATAGCGGCTGCCGCCCCACTCGTTTCGGGCCCGGTGGATATCCGTGTGGCAGACGCCGCAATAGAGGATATCCATCGCCACGTCATCGGGGCGCGGGTCGCGACGCGTGAGGCTGAAGGGCACGAGGGGCGAGCTGGCGGATTGGGCGGCATAGGCCCGCGCTGTCTTCGGCATGGACTCCCTCTCCCCTGTGAGTCGCGACAGGCTCTATTTCAAGGACGCCATGTCGATGACGAAGCGGTAGCGCACGTCGCTCTTCAGCATCCGCTCATAGGCTGTGTTCACGTCCTGGATCTTGATCACTTCCACGTCGCTCACGATGTCGTGCTTGCCGCAGAAATCCAGCATCTCCTGGGTCTCGGCGATGCCGCCGATCATCGAGCCTGACACGGATTTGCGGCCGCCCATGAGCGGACTTGGGTTCAAGGGCGGCACCAGCGGCGTGAGCTGGCCCACGAGCACGTAGTCGCCGTCGCGCCTCACGGTAGCGATGTAGGGATTCACGTCGTGTTCGTTGGGCACGGTGTCGATGACCAAGTCGAAGCGGCCGGCCACGGCCTTCATCTGGGCGGCGTCCGTGGAGATCACCACATGATCCGCGCCCAGGCGCTTGGCCTCCGGCTCCTTGCCGGGAGTGCGGGTGAAGAGCGTCACGTCCGCGCCCATGGCCTTGGCGAGCTTCAAGCCCATGTGGCCGAGGCCGCCCAAGCCGACGATGCCGACCTTGGAGCCTTTCTTCACGCCCCAATGGCGCAGCGGGGAAAAGAGCGTGATGCCGGCGCAGAGCAGGGGCGCGGCGGCCTTCGCATCCAGGTTGCCGGGGATGCGCACCACGAACTTGTCGGAGACCAGGATGCGCTCGGAATAGCCGCCCTGTGTCGCTGACTTGTCGTGACGGTCGATGCCGTTATAGGTGAAGGTGGCGCCTTCCAGGCAGAACTGCTCCAGGCCTTCCTTGCAAGAGGCGCAATGCTGGCAGGAATCCACCATACAGCCGACGCCCACCAGGTCGCCGGTCTTGAAGCCCTTCACGTCCTTGCCTACGGCGCTGACGCGGCCCACGATCTCGTGGCCCGGCACCATGGGGTATTTGCTGCGGCTCCATTCATTACGAGCTTGATGGATATCCGTGTGGCAGATGCCGCAGTACAGGATATCGATGGCGACGTCGTCGGCGCGCAGGTCGCGGCGCGTGAAGCTGAAGGGCGCTACCGGAGTAGTGGCGGATTGGGCGGCATAGCCGCG
>DATBAJ010000044.1:0-13066 GCA_036271575.1 Gammaproteobacteria bacterium | reverse complement strand
GCCGCATGCAGCACCTTGACCGTCTGCGGATCGAGCAGCACCTCCAGCAGCGGCTTCAGCGACGGCAGGGCCAGCGGGTCTATGCAGGCCACCACCTCGTCCGTGGCCACCTGCACCAGACAGAGTTCGGGATAGTAGGTGCGCTCGCGCATGAACTCCGTGTCCACCGCGATCCAGGGCTGGCCCCGGAGGCGTGCGCACAGGGAGTCCAGCGCTACGGGCGTATCGATGTATTGGAAAGCGTCGGACATGGGCATCGGGGCAAAAACAGGAGCGTCAGGTTATCATGCTGGCGAAATCCAAGGCTTGGCATGCGCATACATATCCTCGGTATCTGCGGCACGTTCATGGGGGGCATCGCAGCCCTCGGGAAGGCGCTTGGCCACGAGGTGGAGGGCTCGGATACAGACGTGTATCCGCCCATGAGTACCCAGCTCGAGGGCCTCGGGATCAAGCTGTTCTTGGGCTACAAGGCTGAACACCTGAAGCCTGCGCCCGACATGGTGGTGGTGGGCAACGCCCTGTCCCGCGGCAATCCGGCCGTCGAATACATGCTGGCCGAGGGCCTGGCCTACCAGTCGGGGCCGCAGTGGCTGTATGAGCAATTGCTGCACCGGCGCCACGTGATCGCCGTGGCCGGCACCCACGGCAAGACCACCACCACCTCCATGCTGGCGTTCATCCTGGAACAAGCGGGCCTGCGGCCTGGTTTCCTGATCGGCGGCGTGGCGCCGGACCTGGGCGTCTCAGCGCGCCTCGGCGAGGGCGATCATTTCGTGGTGGAAGCGGACGAGTACGACACCGCCTTCTTCGACAAGCGCTCCAAGTTCCTGCATTACCGGCCCCGTACGGCGATCTTGAACAACCTGGAGTTCGATCATGCGGACATCTTCCCGGACTTGGTCGCCATCGAGACCCAGTTCCACTATCTGGTGCGTTCAGTGCCAGGCAACGGCCTCTTGGTGGTGAACCGCACCGATGAAGCGCTGAGGCGGGTCATGAAACGCGGTTGCTGGACCCCCCGTGAAGACTTCGGTGCTCCAGACTCGGAGTGGCAGGCCGCGCAGGTGGCTGCCGACGGCAGCCGCTTCGAGGTGATGCATGGTGGTAAGCACGTGGCTACGGTGCAGTGGGGTCTGCTGGGCCAGCACAACGTGCTGAACGCCCTGGCGGCCATGGCCGCGGCGCAGCATGCGGGTGTGCCGCCCGCAAAATCCGCCGAAGCTCTGGGTCTTTTCAAGGGTGTGAAGCGCCGCCTTGAAATACGCGCCAAAGTGGATGGCGTCACCGTGTATGACGATTTCGCCCATCATCCCACTGCTGTCGCCACCACCCTGGCTGGATTGCGCGGCCGGGTAGGGCGGGAGCGGATCATCGCGGTGATGGAACCCCGGTCGGCCACCATGAAGATGGGCGTGCACCGGAACACTCTGGCCGAGGCTTTCTCCGGCGCGGATCGGGTCTTCATCTACCAGGCACCGAACGTGGACTGGGACGTGGCCGGCACTTTCAACGCGCTCGGTACTCGCGCCAGCGTGATCCGCGACGTGGGCGTATTGGTGGATGCGGTCATGGCGGAAGTGCAGCGTGGCGATCACATCGTCATCATGAGCAACGGCGGCTTCGGTGGCTTTCACGAGAAACTGATAGATCGCCTCGAGCGTAACGCTGCGCCCCGTTGCTGATGGCCGAGATCCCACTGTTTCCCCTTAACACCGTGTTATTTCCCGGCGGCGCCTTGCCGTTGCGCATCTTCGAGACCCGTTATATCGACATGGTCAGCCGCTGCCTGAAGAGCGAGCAGGGCTTCGGCGTGTGTCTCATCCAGGAAGGCAGCGAGACCGGCAAGACCAGGATGCACCGGGTAGGCACTCTGGCCGAGATCGGTGATTGGAGCCGCGGCGAGGATGGCTTGCTCCACATCCTGGCGAAGGGTACGAAGCGGTTTCGCGTGGTCTCGGCCCGCATCCAGACGGACGGTCTGAACCTGGGGGAGTTGGAATTCCTGCCGGAGGACCGCTTGTTGCCGGTACCGGAAAGCCAGAGACAGCTGGCGGAGATACTGCGTCAGGTGCTATTGCAACTCGAAGCGGAGCAGGCGGAACTGGATTACGCGGATGCCGGTTGGGTGGCTAACCGTCTGGCGGAAGTGCTGCCCATCAGCCTGGAGCAGCGGCAGTATCTCCTGGAAGTGGAACCGCTGAAACGACTGGAGATCCTCCAGACGCTGGTCCAATCCCTTGCCGTCAATTAAATTTTGACATCCGTCTCAAAGCGTCGCGAGCAAAGGCAGGGCTAGGCGCGCGAGGTGAGCAGGAGGGAGCGTACTCTTGGTGTACGTGACCGACTGCGAGCCCGAAGCGCAACAACGCCCTGCCGAGCGCAGCAGCTTTGAGACTTATTCCGGGTTGCCCCATACAGCGGCCGCATCCTTCTGTACCAGGTTCGTCGTCTCACGCAGGCGGCGTGAAAGTATCTCAGCGAGCGACTGATAGAAGCGGGCGGCGAACGCCGGATTCTGGCCCATCAGGGTGCTGACGTGCGCATGGGTGATGATGAACACCAGCACTTCTTCTTCGCCGGCGATGACGCTGGCGCTGGCGGCCTGGCCTTCGATGAAGGACATATCGCCGAAGATCTCACCGGGACCGTGGCGCGACAGCTCGATGGCGAAGCCGTCATGGTCGCGCTGCACTTTCACTTCGCCTTTGACGATTATGAACAGCGCGGCTTGCTTGGATCCTTCCTGGATCAGCACCTCGCCGGACTTGAACGCCTTGCGCTCAGAATCCTTGAGCAACTGCTGATGCTCTTCATCCCTGAGGAATCTGAAGATCTTTGCCAGGGCCATCGCTGTTCCTCATGACTTCCCCACACTGATAGTGCCGGAAATCCCGCTTTATGTCATCTCCCGGTCATGCCGCCCATCACCCGACGGGCGGCCTTGAGGGTGATCTCGATGTCCGCATCGCTGTGGGCGGAGGACATGAACCCGGCTTCGAAGGCCGAAGGCGCGAGATATACGCCCTCCACCAGCATGCCGTGGAAGAAGTGGCGGAAGGCATCCACGTCCGAGGTCATGACCTGGGCATAGTTCCCGACCTCGGTCTCATGGGTGAAGAACAGGCCGAACATGCCGCAAACGGAATTGCCGACGAAAGGCAGCCCCGCTTCCTGGGCCGCGTGCCGCAGGCCCTCCACCAGGAGCCGGGTCTTGCGTTCGAGGTCTGCGTGGAAGTCCGGCGCCTCCAGCAGTTCCAGCATGGCGAGACCTGCTGCCATCGCGATGGGGTTACCTGAGAGCGTGCCGGCCTGGTAGACGGGCCCAAGCGGCGCGATCTTCTGCATCACTTCGCGCCGGCCGCCGAAAGCGCCTACCGGCATGCCGCCGCCGATCACCTTGCCTAGCGTCGTCAGGTCCGGCGTGATGCCATACAGCGACTGGGCGCCGCCCTTGGCGACGCGGAAACCGGTCATGACTTCGTCGAATATCAGCAGGGCACCGTGGCGCGTGCAGGTCTCGCTGAGCGCCTCGAGGAAGCCGGCTGCCGGCGGCACGCAGTTCATGTTGCCCGCCACGGGCTCCACGATCACGCAGGCGATCTCATCCGGATACTGCTTGAACGCTGCGTCCACCGCTGCTGCGTCGTTGTACGGCAGGGTGAGCGTGAGGGCGGCGAGCGCCGCCGGTACCCCGGGCGAGGTGGGCACACCCAAGGTCAGGGCACCCGACCCGGCCTTCACCAACAGCGAATCACTATGCCCGTGGTAGCAGCCTTCGAATTTCACGATCCGGTCACGTCCGGTGTGGCCGCGCGCCAGACGGATCGCGCTCATGGTGGCTTCGGTGCCGGAACTCACCATGCGCACAAGCTGGATGGACGGCATGAAGCGGCAGATGCGCTCCGCGAGCCGGGTCTCGATCTCGGTGGGGGCGCCGAAGGAGAGACCGTCAACCGCGGCGCGTCGCACCGCCTCCACGATCTTGGGGTGGGCATGGCCCGTGAGCATGGGACCCCAGGAGCCCACGTAATCGAGATAGCGTCGTCCGTCGGCGGCATGCAGATAGGCCCCCTCGGCACGCTTGATGAAGATAGGGTCGCCACCCACGCCCTTGAAGGCGCGCACCGGCGAGTTCACGCCCCCCGGGATGTAACGCTGGGCATCTTGGAACAGCATGTCGGACAACGGAACGACCTCGGGAATAAAATTCGGGCGGTATGGTACCGGAGAGGCTGGGGGGCGGCGTCGCAGCAGCCGTAATAATGACATAATACCCGGCCTGCCCCGCAGGCTCGCAAAGCCCAGCGGGGATGGGCAGAATTGTTCGCAAAGGCGCATTCCTCGCAGGGGACCCAATGCCGACTCACGCCAGCGCCCTCGCGATTGGCCACAGGCTTCAGGAATACATCATCGGTCGGCTGCTGGGACATGGCGGCTTCGGCCTGACGTATCTTGCGCAGGACACCAACCTCAACTCGCTGGTCGCCATCAAGGAATTCCTGCCCCAGGAGTTCGCGGTGCGCAACCCGGATTGGAGCGTGGTGCCGAAGTCCGAGTTCGATGCGGATTCCTACAGCTGGGGGCTGGACCGTTTCAAGGAAGAGGCGCGCGCCCTGGCGCGTTTCAAGCATCCCAACATCGTGCGCGTGTCGCGCCTGCTGGAGGCGAACGGCACCGCCTACATGGTCATGGACTTCGAGCCGGGCCTGACCTTAAGCCAATATCTGAAGCGCAACGGGCCCACGCTGGAGGAAGGCAAGGTACTAGGCCTGTTCCTGCCGGTGCTGGACGGACTCGAAGCGCTGCACCGCCTGCAGCTGGTGCACCGTGACATCAAACCCAGCAACATCTACGTGCGCGCCTACGGCGGGCCGATGCTCATCGACTTCGGCGCGGTGCGCCAGGCCATCGGTGCCCAGAGCCGCAACCTCACGTCTCTGGTGACACCGGGCTACGCGCCTATCGAACAATATTCCGCCGACGGCCGTCAGGGCGCGTGGAGCGATCTGTACGCTGTGGGCGCCACGCTCTATTACTGCATGTTCGGCCATGCACCGGCGGATGCGGCGCGCCGCAGTGCGGCCATCAGCGACGGTGCCGACGATCCCATCGCCACTGCTTTCTCACGTGGTCAGGAACACTATTCCCGCCAGCTCCTGGAGTGCGTGGACTGGGCGCTACAGTTCAGGGTGCGCGACCGGCCCCAGAGCGCCCACGAAGTACGCGAACGGCTGCGTACCTCGCCGGTGCCGCCGCAGATCATCGAGGTGCCGGAGAGCGTGGCCGAGGTGCCGGAGCTGCAGCATGGTGTGATGTCGGCGCCGACCCTGCCGGCCTCGAACCACAGCCGTGCGCCGTCCAGGAGTGCTGCCGCGGCGGGGGAGGGCGCGACCGTCCTCTCCTCGCCCACGGCACGCCAGGACAGCCTTGCGCCGCTTATCGAGGGTACTCAGAGGCATCACGAGCCGACCCAGGTCATGCGCGGGCCACCGCTGAAGCAACGGCTGCGGACCTGGGGTACCGCCCTGCGACAGCGCTGGCAGCGGGCCCTGGAGTCCGCTGCCTCCCAGGAACCGAACACGCTCACGGGCCGCATCGCCCAGCAACTGCGCGAGCCGCGGGGTGTGCGCATCGCGCTCTCGGCGGTGATCGTGCTGGCGCTGGGTCTGAGCATCGTGGTGTTCGCCCGCCGCAGCGGCGGTGACGATGGCCGCTATCAGGCTGCCCTGGCGGCCGGCACGGCGGAGGCCTACCAGCAATATCTCAAGGACTGCCATGGCTGCGCGCATCAGGCCGATGCTCAAGCAGCCCTGCTGCGTCTGCAGAAGTCCGCGGCCGCAGCGGCCCTGGAGACCCAGTTCAAGGACTTGCTGACGAAGAAGCAGCTCGTGCCGCCTGCCAATCCGAATGCCAGCGGCGTGCTGCAACTGCTGCAGAGTAGCGCCCCGGACGATGCCTATATCCCCCAGGCCAAGAGCGAGTTGGCGGCAGCGTTGAAAGCGCCGGCGGCCACCCCGGCGCCCAGGAAGAAATCCGTCGCGCCGAAGCCCGCGGCCAGACATGTGATCGCCAAGGTCACACCCAAGCCGAAGGCAGTCGCACCAGCCGCACCCAGCAAGACACCCGTCGTGGCGGCTAACGAGGTCATGCCCAAACCCGTCTTTGCTCCGGCGCCAAAATATCCCCAGGCCGGCAAAGGCCAGTCCGGATATGTGTTGCTCGAGTTCAACGTGAACATAGACGGCACCACCTCCAGCGTGGAGGTGGTGGATTCCAACCCCAAGGGACTGTTCGAGGATGCAGCCATGCACGCGGTGCACGGCTGGGTGTTCTCGCCTTACACGGTAGATGGTGTGCGCCAGCGCAAGCACATCCAGTGGCGCATCGACTTCAAGCCGTGAACGGCGGGATACCCCGGCAGCTCACCGAGGGTGCGGCTACGCCGCTGCCGGGAGTGAAGCTGGGCAACGGCCTCCTGCTCTCGAGTGCCGCCTTCAGCGCCCGTGGCGCGCGTGACTATAACGAGGACCGGGTCGGGATCGCCGACGGCGGTAAGGGTTATTGGGCCCTGGCGGACGGACTTGGCGGTCATCGCGGCGGCGCGCGGGCGGCTGAGATCGGCGTGCAAGCGGGCCTGGCCTCGCTTGAGGGAAGTTCTGCGCCGCGCCTTGAGGACCGTCTCAAGCAGGCGGTGAGCGAAGCCAACGTCCGTATCCGCAGCTTGCAGAAGTCCGAGGCCGGCAACGGCGGCATGCGCACCACCCTGGTGCTGCTCGGCGTCGATTCCGATGAGATGGTATGGGCCCACAGCGGCGATTCCCGCCTCTATCATTTCCGCGATGGGCGTCTCATCTGGCGTACCCGCGATCACAGCGTGGTGCAGCTCCTGGTCTCGGCCGGCGAGATCGCAGAGAGCGAGATGACCAAACATCCGGAGCGTTCGCGCCTCATCAGCTGCCTGGGCGGAGACAATGCACTCCTCATCAGCGCGCGTAGTGCAGGTGCGCCGCCGCGGGTAGGCGACGTGCTGCTGCTGGCGAGCGATGGCATGTGGGAGCACTTCGAGGGCTGGCAGTTGGAAGCCGCCGTGGCCCGCAGCACCGATCCGCAGGGTCTCCTGGCGTTGCTGGCAGGGCAGGTGGGTGAAGCCATGCATCCGACGCAGGATAACTACACCGCCATAGCCGTGTACGTCACCCAATAGCCGCTGCGCTCGGCAGGGCGGTGTTGGGCTTCGGACTCGCAGTCGGTCATGCACATCAAGAGTGCACTCCCTCCTGCTCGCCTTGCCCGCCTAGCCCTGTCTTCGCTCGCAACGCTATTGGGCTTTCTTTTTGGGTTACGTGAAGAGCTTTGAATACGCTTTAGCGGCAGCGTGCACGTCTGCAGCACCGAACAATCCTTGTATCACCGCCAGCATGTCGGCACCGGCCGCGACAAGTTCCGCGCCGTTGTCCGGTGTGATACCACCGATGGCGCAGAGCGGTATATCGAGCTTCCGGCGTGCTTCCGCCAGCAGCGTGAGCGGCGCACGGACTGCGGCAGGTTTGCTCCGCGAGGCGAAGAAACTGCCGAAGGCCACATAGTCCGCACCATCGTGGGCGGCTTGCACGGCGCGCTCCAGGGAGTCGTAACAGGACACACCGATCACGGCGCGCGGCCCGAGCCGCACCCGGGCGTCCTCGACGCGGCCGTCATCCTTGCCGAGATGCACTCCATCCGCGCCGATCTCGGCCGCCAGACCCACGTCATCATTGACGATCAATGGCACGTCGTGCCCCTTGCAGAGTCCCAACAGGACGCGGGCCTCGTCGAAGCGCCGTTCCCGATCGGGGGATTTCTCGCGGTATTGGATGAGCCGCGCGCCACCGCGGATGGCGGACTCCACCGCTGCCGTGAGCGCCGGCAGCGGTGTGCCATCGGTGATCGCGTAAACCCCGCGCAGCTGGCCGCTCATGAGTGCCGGGCCGGGATGCGTCCACCGCGGCCCAAGGGCCAGGCGCGATCCAAGGTTTCCCAGGTGTAGCGCTGGCCCTCGCGTACCGCTCGAGAGATATCCATCCCCAGGCCTAAGCGCGCCGCGATGGCGGAGGCCAGCGTGCAGCCCGAGCCGTGGAAACTGCCCGGCAGCCGCGGCCAGGTCATCTCTTCGTGCAAGCCGCCGGGTCCGAACAGATGGTTGTGCACCTCTGGGCTGTCTTCATCGCCGCCCTTGATGAGCACATGGCGGGCGCCCCTATGCAGCAGAGCGGCGGCACGTGCGGCCACATCCCGCGCCTGCGGTGCCAAGCGCCGGCTCTCGGCGGCGTTGGGCGTGATGAGAGTGGCGAGCGGGAATATCTCTTTAAGGTAGACATCGAGGAGATCGTCTTCCGCGAGCGCGGTGCCGCCCGAAGCGGCCAGCACCGGGTCCACCACCGCGGGGATGGCGGCATATTCCTTGAGGAGAGTGGCTACCGCCCGGCCGATCGCCGCATTGGACAACATGCCCAGCTTGATGGCGGCCACCGGCATGTCGCCGAGCACGGCACGCGCCTGCTCCAACACCAGTTCCGCCGCCACGGCCTGCATGCGGCGTACGTCGCGGCTGTCTTGCACCGTGAGCGCCGTCACCACCGGCGCGGGATGCGCGCCCGCCGCCGTCACTGCCTGGATGTCGGCGGCGAGGCCGGCTCCGCCGGATGGATCGTTGCCGGCGATCAACAGCACCACCGGCGGCATGTCGGTTTTACCCATGGCGAAATTTTACCCCGCCCGGTTCCGCTTCCTGCATGGTCATGCGAAAATGACTCAGCTCATCTGCATCCGCAGGCCGGCTGGAACAACAATGAAAGCGTATATGTGCGTCATCTGCGGGTTCGTCTACGAGGAGGCCAAGGGCCATCCAGAGAGCGGTGTGGCGCCCGGCACCAAGTGGGAGGAAGTGCCCCTGGCTTGGCGCTGCCCCGATTGTGGAGCCGGTAAGGAAGACTTCGAGATGATCGAGATCTGACTAGCCTCCCCACCATCCATCGTAAAGAGATGAGTCTCTAAAAATTCGAGATTTTGCCCATCCGGCTAGGCAAAAATGTCCGAGCAACCGGAGCGTACTTTTAGTGTACGTGAGGATTGCGAGGGCATTTTTAACAACGCCGGGGGGCAAAAGATCAATTTTTAGAGTTGTTCGATTTTGTAGCCGTCTTTCTGCATGAGCGCCAGTACCCCATCCGGGCCGATCAAGTGTAGCGCGCCCACCACTACGAAATACTGCTTGCCGCTGGCCGACAAGGTCTCGAGCTTCGGTATCCAAGAATGGTTGCGCTGCACCAGGATCGCCTGGTAGATGTCGGGATAGGGGCCGAACTCGTTCTGCAGTTCCTTGTTGAGCAGCGCGGTATCGCCGCGGCGCCACGCATCCATCATCGCCTGCATCTCCTTATCGGCGCCAGCCGCATCCTCAAGGCTCTGTACCAGCATGGTCTGCTGTGCCTCATCCGGCAGCTTGGCCAGCATGCCGAGCTGGAATTCGGCGGTCTCCAGCCCTGTCACCGGCTTGCGCAGCGCTTCCGCTTCATCGGCGAAGTGGATGTCCACACCGCTGGTGGCATCGAAGCCCTGCTTCACCAGCTGGTTGTCCAGGAGCACGATGCTGGCGAGCCAGGGTTTCATGGGATTGATCATCGCCATGTCCACCTTCTGCTGCTTGGCGAGTCCGGTGACGCGGTGGTACAGGTCTGGCGGCAATTGGGTCGCCAGCGACTGCCCGTCCGGATAGCTGCCCATCTGCATCATCTGCAGTTGCGCGCTCTCGGCATCGAAGTGGGACAGGTCGATCTCTTCCACCAGGCCGGCGGAGGACTTGAAGGCGGATTCCATGATGTCCGGCAGGGGATAGTCGCTGGGACGCAGGACGTGGATGGACCCCGCGACATAGATCGCTGCGTCGCCCTTGCTCACGCGCCACAGGAAATGCTTGTCGTCGCCGGGCGAGGCGGCGGCACAGAGGGAACACAGCAGCAGGGCGGCGAGGGCGGCGATGCGCGGCATGGGGGGCTCCGGGGTTAGAATCGCGCCATCCAACCGACCTGGCCCGACCTATGTCCAATCGTACCATCTCCATGACCGACGACCTCTACGGTTACATGCTGCAAACTTCACTGCGGGAACCAGAGGTGCTGAAGCGCCTCAGGGATGAGACCGCCAGACATCTCCGCGCTGGCATGCAGATCTCGCCGGAGCAGGGCCAGTTCATGCAACTCCTGGTTAAGCTCCTGGGCGCGCAGCGCTACGTGGAGGTCGGTGTGTTTACGGGGTACAGCAGCCTGGCGGTGGCGCTGGCCTTGCCGGCAGATGGACACATCCTCGCTTGCGACGTCAGTGAGGAATTCACTGCGGTGGCGCGCCGCTATTGGAAGGAAGCAGGGGTGGAGAAGAAGCTCGAATTGGTGTTGGCGCCGGCCACCGAGACCCTGGATGCCCGGCTCAAGGCCGGCGAAGCGGGCAGCTACGACTTCGGCTTCATCGATGCGGACAAGGCCAACTACCAGCAGTACTACGACCGTATCCTGAAACTGCTGCGCCCCGGCGGCGTGGTGGCCGTGGACAACGTGCTGTGGAGCGGCCGGGTACTGGACATGGCCGACAAGAGCGAAGACACCGCCGCTATCCGTGCCTTCAACAAGGCCCTGCATCAGGATGAGCGGGTGGATGTCTCCATGCTGCCCATAGGCGACGGCCTCACGCTGGCGCGCAAACGCTAGCTACTGCTTGGCGAGCCACTCGTCGTCCGATCCCTCGATGACGTTTTCAAAGAGGATCGTCGAGAGGTAGCGCTCCGCTGTATCGGGCAGCATGGCAAGGAGTACCGAGCCCTTAGGCGCTTTTTCGGCAATCTTGAGAGCTGCCGCTAGCGTCGCGCCGGCGGAGATACCCACCAGCATGCCTTCCTCCTTGGCGAGCCGTTGCGCGGTGTCGCGGGCCAGGATGTCGTCCACCGGCAGGATCTCGTCCACCACCTTGCGGTTTAGCACTGCCGGCACGAAGTCCGGGGTCCAACCCTGGATCTTGTGGGGTTTCCATTCGCCGCCGGCAAGCAGGGAAGCACCGGCCGGCTCCGAGGCGATGATCTTGACGTCGGGACGTGCCGTCTTCAGCACCTCACCGACACCGGTGAGCGTGCCGCCGGTGCCCCAGCCGGTGACGAAGTAGTCCAGCCTGCGCCCGGCGAAGTCCTGCAGGATCTCCGGCGCGGTAGTGCTGCGGTGGTAGGCGGGGTTGGCAGGGTTCTCGAACTGCCGCGCCAGGAACCAGCCATGCTTCTTGGCCAGCTCTTCCGCCCTCTTCACCATGCCGCTGCCGCGTTCCGCGGCGGGCGAGAGGATGACCTTGGCGCCGAAGGCGCGCATGAGCTTGCGCCGCTCGATGGAGAAGGAATCGCTCATCACCGCCACGAAAGGATAGCCCTTGGCGGCGCAGACCATGGCCAAGGCGATGCCGGTGTTGCCGGAGGTGGCTTCGATGACGGTCTGGCCTGGCTTCAGGGTGCCGCGCTGTTCCGCGTCCAGGATGATGGCCAGCGCCAGCCGATCCTTGACGGATGAAGCCGGGTTGAACATCTCAAGCTTGGCGTAGATCTCTACGTGCTTGGGCGGGATGCGGTTGAGGCGCACTACCGGGGTGCGGCCGACGGTACCGAGGATGCTGTCATGGATCATGCGAGGTCACCTGGTTGCAGGACGCACATGATGATGCGCCCACTCCAAGACATGACCCATGACCCAGACGCTTTATTTCCTTGCCGTGCCCCCTGCGTCGGCAGATGTGACAATAACCTCGTGGGTTCAGCCCACCGGCTCAAGCCAGCCGTACTTGTCGGGGGTGGTTCCCTTGAAGAGACCGAAGAACAATTCCTGCATGCGCAGCGTGACCGGACCGGGCTTTCCGGCGCCGACGGGTTTGCCGTCCACGGAACGGATCGGAGTGATCTCGGCGGCGGTACCGCACATGAAGACCTCATCGGCGAAGTAGAGGGTCTCGCGGGTGAGGTCACGCTCGATGACCTCGATGCCCGCATCCTTCGCCAGGGTCATGATGCAGTGACGGGTGATGCCCGCCAGGATGGAGGCGCTGGCGGGAGTGGTGTGCAGCGCACCTTCGAAGATGAGGAACAGGTTCTCACCGGCGCCTTCAGACAGGAGCCCAGTGGAGGCTAGCGCGATGCCTTCGCCATAGCCCAAGCGCCGCGCTTCGCGGGCGATGAGTGCGCCGGATAGATAGTTACCGCCCGCCTTGGCGCCGGCGGGGATGGTGTTGGGGGCGAAGCGCTGCCAGCTGGAGACGCCCGCATCGATGCCCTGTTCCAGCACGCCGTCACCGAGATAAGCACCCAGGGTCCAGGCACCCACCGCCACTTCGATGGGCGCATCGGCGGACAGGCTCAAGGGACCGCCGGCGCCGCGGAAGGCCACCGGCCGGATGTAGGCGCTCGGGAGCTTGTTCACCTTGATGACTTCGCGGCAGGCGGAGGCCAGCTGCTCCTGGGTATAGGGCAGCTTGATGTCATAGACCTTGGCGGAGTTGTAGAAGCGCTTCAGGTGGTCCGAGAGGCGGAAGATCATCTGCCCCTTCGGGGTCTCATAGCTGCGGATGCCCTCGAAGATGGAGGAGCCGTAATGCAGCGCGTGCGCCATCACGTGGGTGGTGGCTTCGGCCCAGGGCTTGATCTTGCCGTTGTGCCAGATCTGCGCGGGATAGTTCACGGCCATGGTTCGCTCCGCATGATTTCGGTGGGGGAGTCCCGGGGAGGCCTTCCTCCCCGGGGCTTGCTAGACATCAATACCGGTAATGATCAGGCTTGAACGGGCCGTCCGGGTTCACGCTCAGGTACTGGGCCTGCTTAGGTGTTAGCTTGGTGAGGTGCACGCCGATGCGCTCCAGGTGCAGCCGCGCCACCTTCTCATCGAGATGCTTGGGCAGCACGTACACCTTCTTCTCGTACTTGGCGCCGTTGGCGTACAACTCGATCTGCGCCAACACCTGGTTGGTGAAGGAGTTGGACATGACGAACGAGGGGTGGCCGGTGGCG
>DATBAJ010000043.1:0-26405 GCA_036271575.1 Gammaproteobacteria bacterium | reverse complement strand
AGCGCTTCTCAATAAAGTTTTTCACAAACGGAACAGTGACCTTTCGCTGAGCCACAAGCGAGGCGGTATCGAGCGCGTCGAGAGTCGCGCAGAGCGTACTCATGTCCCGCTGCAGGCGGTTCAAGAGAAACTTGGCGGTGTCGTCCGGCAGCTCGAAGCCGCGGCGCAGGGCGCGCTGTTGCAAGGCCGCGATCTTCTCCGCATCGCTCAAGGCTTGCAGCTGATACACGGGGCCCCAGGAGAGCCGGGATACCAGATCCGGCAACAGGCGCTTGATGCCGGAAGGGGCGCCGCGGGCGGTAGCGACGAAGCTGCCGCCCTTCTGTTTCAGCGCATCGATGAGCGTGAGCAGCGCCCGTTGCCAGGGCTCGGCACCGGCCGTCCGCTGCACGTCATCCACGCACACCAACTGGTAGCGCTCGAAGTTCTCGATGGCGGAGGGGTCCAGCAATACCGCCTGTTCCATGGGCAGGTATACGGCACGCCGTTGCACCGCATTCGCAGCACGGGACGCCGCTTGCATCAGATGAGACTTGCCGGTGCCGCCGGCGCCGTGCAGGAACAATACGGATGTACCGGACGCGAGCGCGGCATCACGCACGGCTTGAACCACGGCTGCGTTGGGTCCGACCAGGAAACCTTCGAAGTCGATGCCTTGGTCCACCATCATGGGCAGCGGCAGCTGCCCTTCCAGCACCTGCGGTCCGCTCATGGGGAAGAGCCGTCTCCGCGGTACATGTCGCTCTGCACGTAGCGGGCATGGGCGTGGCGGGCGAACACGGTGCCGGCGGCGGCGGCCGGCAAGGCCAGCAGCACCCCCACGAAGCCGAACAGGTCGCCACCGGCCAGGATGGCGAAGATCACTAGCACCGGATGCAAGCCGATGCGGCCGCCCACCAGGCGCGGGGTCAGCACGAAGCTCTCCATCCCCTGGCCGATGGCGAACACTACCAGCACCCAGAGTGGCAACCAGGCATCGCCCGCCTGCAGCACCGCCGAGGCCAGCGCCAGGGTCAAGCCGGTAACGATGCCGAGATAGGGTACGAAGCTCAACAAGCCCGCCACTATCCCGATGGCGAGGCCGCCCTCCAGTCCAATCACCGACAGGCCGACGCTATAGATGAACGCGAGCGAGATCATGACCAGCAATTGACCGCGGAAGAAGGCCGCCAGTACCGTCTCGCAGTCATGGGCGAGCCCGGCGACCGCGGCCGCGTGATCGCGGGGCAGCAGGCTCGCGATGCGCGCCTTGAAGATGTCCCAGTCCCGCAGCCAGTAGAAGGTGATCACCGGCACCAACAACACGGTGACGACGGCGGTGAACAACATCTTTCCTGAGTGTGAGACCGTGGCGACGGTGGTGCTCAGGAACTGCCCGACGCTGTCGGAGTTGCCGGTAAGAGCGTTGCTCAGGTTATCGATGCGCAGTCGCTCCGGGTCCACATGCAGGTGATAGGAGAGCCAGGGCGTCGCGGTGTTCTGGTACCAGCTGAGGAACTGCGGGGCACGGGCGGTGAGCGCCTGGAACTCCCGGCCCACCATGGGCACGATCAACAACAGCAGGAGGCCCAGCACCAGGAAGGTGGCGATGAACACCACCAGCACCGCCAGCGCGCGGGGGAAACGCCATTCCTCAAGCTTGTCCGCCAGGGGATCGCCGAGCCAGGCCAGCAGCGCACTGATGATGAACGGCGCCAGCACCGCCCCCAGCGCATAGAGCAGCAATGACAGCCCAATCACCAGAGCCAGGGTCCAGAGGCGGGTCTCGGTCTTCATGTCAGGGTTTATAGCTGTAATGCAGCGGGGCGGGGATCGCGGCCTGCGCGTCGCTGGAGGCGGCAGCGGGTGCCGCGGTCCCGGTGTTCGACAGCAGGCCGCCCAGCACCAATGCAGATTCAAGGTTATCCAGGCTGCCGTGGATGTCCAGGCTGTAGTAGACGCTGCCGCCTGCCACGCGCTGCACGTGCACGGCGCGCACCGGCGTCAGGCTGCCGAGATAGGCGAGCACCTTCGCGTAGGCATCCAGGTCGCCGATGCCGTCCACCTGCAAGGCCACGCCGTCCTGATCGGTCGAATCAGGGGCGACGGCGTAGCGCGCAGCGAAGCGATCGGCAGCCACTTGCACACCGTCCACCGAGACCAGGCTCTGATCGCCGGCGGGCGTCTGCCAGTCCTCCACCTTGTCCGGCGAGAGCCACTGCCAGCGGGCGGCGAACTGCCCTTCGGCGGGCGCGACCGCGCCGGCCAACACCGCGTCCGCGTGATAACGCTGTGACGCCGCGCGGATGCGCTCATCGTTGAAGCCGCTGATGTCTGCCGCGCTCAAGGCCGCTTTGTCGGTGGAATCCATCGCCGGAAACACCAGCACGATGCCGCGTTGTTGCGCTGCCGTAAGCAGCGCCTGCATCAGCGGCGTGCCGTCCGAGGCATTCAAGATGCGGTCAGGCAGGCCGAGCCACACCAGGGTACGCGGCCGCTCCGCACCCCACAGCCGTGCATGCGCCGCGCGCAGCCCCTTGTCCACCACGCCCGCGTCGAACTTGGCCCACAGCAGGAGGCCGGGCGCAGCCGAAGGATTCGCCGGATCCGCGGGCGCCTGCTCGTAGCGATATTGCTGGATGTACTGGTTGGGGTTCCCCAGCGTTGCTGCGAGGCTGCCGCCGGCGGCACGATCGCCGGTGATCCGCACCAGCACCGCATCGAAAGCTTGCTGTAGCGCGTTGCTGCGCTCGGGACCCGACTGATCCGCCACCGGCACGCGCGCTTCGTAGAGGCCGGGCACAGCCACGGCTTGCGCCGGCATGCTCAACAGACATGCGGCGGCGGCCAGGATCGGGACGAGCAACGACGGGGTCTTCACGGCTTATTCTCGCATGCAGAAGCTGGAATGAGGGCTCGTGTAGAATATACCGACTTAGCGCCGCGGTCCTAACGCGCGGCCCGCAAGCCTCACCGGGAAGCCCATGACCGCGAAAAAGCCCCTCACCTACCGCGATGCCGGCGTGGACATCGACGCGGGCGACGAGCTGGTGGAACGCATCAAGCCGGCGGCCAAACGCACTCTGCGTCCCGAGGTGCTGGGGGGGCTGGGCGGCTTCGGCGCGCTGGTGGAACTCCCGGCCGGGTACAAGCAACCGGTGCTGGTGTCCGGCACCGACGGCGTGGGCACCAAACTCAAGCTCGCCATCGACAGCCGCCGCCACGGCAGCATCGGCATCGACCTCGTGGGCATGTGCGTGAACGACGTGCTGGTGGTGGGTGCTGAACCCTTGTTCTTCCTCGACTACTACGCCACCGGCAAGCTGGACGTGGAGACCGCCGCCGACGTCATCAGCGGCATCGCCAAGGGCTGCGAACTCGCCGGCTGCGCGCTGGTGGGCGGCGAGACAGCGGAGCTGCCCGGCATGTACCAGGGCGAGGACTACGACCTCGCCGGATTCTCGGTGGGGGTGGTGGAGAAGACCAAGATCATCGATGGCTCCAAGGTGGCAGACGGCGACCTGGTGCTGGGCCTCGCCTCCTCGGGCCCTCATTCCAACGGCTATTCCCTGATCCGCAAGATCCTGGCGGTGAGCGGCGCGAGCTTCGAGCAGCGCCTGGAGGGCCGTTCGCTCATCGACCGGTTCATGGAACCGACCCGCATCTACGTGAAACCGCTGCTAAAGCTGCTGGCGACCGTGCCGGTGCACGCCTTCGCGCACATCACCGGCGGCGGGCTCACGGAGAACATCCCGCGCGTACTGCCCGAAGGCATGGGCGTGGAGATCGATGCCAAATCCTGGCCGCGGCCGGCGATCTTCGAGTGGCTAATGCGCGAGGGTCAGGTGGCGTTGCCGGAGATGTACCGCACCTTCAACATGGGTATCGGCATGGTGGCCTGTGTGGCGGCAACCGACGAGGCGCGCACGCTTGAGCTGCTCAAAGCCGAAGGCGTCGAGACCTGGCGCATCGGCCGGGTGGCGCGCGGCGTCGACGGCGTCGTCATCCGTTGAGGCCATGAGCGTGAAACCCCCAGCGCTGCCGGTGGTGGTGCTGGTCTCGGGCCACGGCAGCAACCTTCAGGCGATCCTCGATCGGGCCGACACCATCGGCGTCCAGGTGCGCGCGGTCATCAGCGACCGGCCCGAAGCCCGGGCACTGGAGCGGGCACGTGCCGCGGGTGTGGCGACGGAAGTCATCACGGCGCAAGACCATCCGGACCGGGCCGGCTACGACGCGGCACTGACGGGCGCCGTAGACCGGCACGGCGCGAAGCTGGTGGTGCTGGCGGGTTTCATGCGCATCCTCGGTCCGGACTTCGTCCGGCACCATTCCGGCCGCCTCCTGAACATCCACCCTTCCCTGCTGCCCAAGTACCGGGGCCTGCATACCCATCGCCGCGCCCTGGAGGCCGGCGACACGCGACATGGCTGCAGCGTACACTTCGTGACCGAAGAACTGGACGCGGGCGCAGTCATCGCCCAGGCTGAAGTGCCGATCCTGGCGGGCGACGACGAGACCGCCCTGCGTGTACGCGTACAGGGGGTCGAGCACGTTATATACCCCGAGGTCATAGGCTGGTTTGCGGCCGGACGCCTTGGATTCGAGAGTGGACGGGCGACCCTGGATGGCGCTCCCCTCTCCACACCGAAGACATTCAACTAAAAAAGGCTTAAGGAGCCCCTATGAACAAGAAGACCCTTGAGATGGCGCTGCTGACGGCGGGCCTCGTGATCAGTGCCGGCGCGATGGCGGATACGGCGCAGCTCTCTTCCTACACCGCGAGCTACCACATGGACCGCAAGGGCATCGGCTCCGCCGACGGCGCTTTCACCCTGACCAAGCAGGCGGATGGCAGCTATGAATACAAGTCGGTGCTGCATCCCACCGGCCTCGCCGCGCTGGTGGCGAAGGACATAACCCAGACCAGCAACTTCAAGGTGGTGAACGGCCGCCCGCAGTCGTCTTCCTACAGCTATTCGTGGCAGGGCAAGCCAGACGACGACGAGAACATCCAGTTCAACTGGGCCGGCAAGTCCGCCGTCATGGACGAGGCCGGCAAGAAGAGCAAGGCCGCGTTGGGCGACAACTCCGTGGACGTGCAACTGGTGCAGTTGCTGGTGGCGACCGACGCCGCCGCGGGCAAGCTCCCGGCCAGCTACCAGATCGTCGATAAAGGCGATGCCACGACTTACACCGTGACGACCTTGCCCGATGCGAAGCTGCGCCTGCAGTCGGGTAACTTCAAGACCAAGGTGGTGACTCTCACGAACGCCGCCAAGAAGCGCACCATCACCGCCTGGCTGGCGCCGAGCCTGCACTATCTGCCGGTGCAGGTGCAGCAGGTGGACAGGAACACCGTGACTCTCACGCTACTGCATGTGTCGTACGCCGACGAGGCGCCGGCGGCGGGGACCAAGTAAAACTCAGGAAGACCCGTAAATAAAAACGCCCCCGGCTCGGGCCGGGGGCGTTTTCTTTTTACGCTTCAAGTTTTAGGCAGGGTGACGCCCTTCTGCCCCTGGTACTTGCCACCGCGATCCTTATAAGAAGTCTCGCAGACCTCGTCGGACTCGAAGAACAGCATCTGCGCCACGCCCTCGTCGGCGTAGATCTTGGCGGGCAGGGTGGTGGTGTTGGAGAACTCCAAGGTCACGTGGCCTTCCCACTCCGGTTCCAGCGGCGTGACGTTGACGATGATGCCGCAGCGGGCATAGGTGGACTTGCCGAGGCACACCGTGAGCACGCTGCGCGGGATGCGGAAGAACTCCACGGTACGCGCCAAGGCGAAGGAGTTGGGCGGGATCACGCAGCATTCGCCCTTGAAATCCACGAAGCTCCCGGAGTCGAAGTTCTTGGGATCGACGATGGTGCTGTTGATGTTGGTGAAGATCTTGAACTCGTCGGCGCAACGCACGTCATAGCCGTAGCTGGATGTCCCGTAGGAGACGATCTTGCCGCCCTTGCCGGTGCGCACCTGACCAGGCTCGAAGGGCTCGATCATCCCCTTCTCAGCCATGCGCCGTATCCACTTATCCGCTTTGATGCTCATGCGCCGCTCTCTATATATGGTCAATCTTCGATGACGATCTTGGGGAAGGCCCCGGCGTATTCCCGCCCGGCCAGGGCCAGCTGTGCCGTGGCCCGGCGGGCGATCTCCCGGTAACGGCCAGCGATTGTACCCCGTGGCTCGGCCACCACGCTCGGCCGGCCGGCGTCGGTCTGTTCGCGGATGGAGAGGTCCAGAGGCAGGCTGCCGAGGAAAGGCACCTGGTATTCGGCCGCCATGCGCTCACCACCCCCCTGGCCGAAGATGTGCTCCTCGTGGCCGCAGTTCGAGCAGACATGCGTGCTCATGTTCTCGACCACGCCGAGGATATTCACCTCCACCTTCTGGAACATCTTGAGGCCCTTGCGGGCGTCCAGGAGCGCGATCTCCTGGGGCGTGGTGACGATCACCGCACCGGAGACCGGTACCTGCTGGGACAATGTGAGTTGCGCATCGCCGGTGCCGGGCGGCATGTCCACGATCAGATAATCGAGCTCGCCCCACAGGGTATCGCGGATGAGTTGCACCAGGGCCTGGGTGACCATAGGGCCGCGCCAGACCATCGGTTGCTCTGCATCTATCAGGAAGCCGATGGACATGCACTTCACACCGAAGGCTTCCATGGGTTCGATATGTTTGCCGTCCTTGCTGGAAGGCCGGCCCGAAAGGCCTAGCATGCGCGGCTGGCTGGGGCCGTAGATATCCGCGTCCAGCATGCCGACCTTGGCGCCGTCGCCCGCCAGTGCCAGCGCCAGGTTCACTGCCACGGTGGACTTGCCGACGCCGCCCTTGCCGGAAGCGACCGCGATGACGTTCTTGATGCCCGGTAAGGGCGTGAGGTTGCGCTGCACCGCGTGCGAGAGGATCGCAGTGCGTACCTCGAGCTGCGCTTCGCCCATGCCCGCCGCCTTGAGCAGAGCCCGCACCTGAGCGGTCAGCTGCTCCTGATAGGCGCCCAGGGGGAAACCCAATTCCAGCGTCAGGCCGTCGGCGGAGACTTCGCGTAGCGCACCGCTGCTGACCAAGTCCACACCGAGATGGGGCTCAATCCAGCCCTTGAGGGCCGCCTCGACGCGATCGCGGGTGAGAGTGCTCATGGAAGACTGTGCTGCATGATGGCGGCGCATTCTAGCACCGGCCTCCCACCCCCAAGCCGGCTTGACGCCTATGGCATAATCGCAGTCCGAACACTCCAGTGCCGCAAAGCCGGAAAATGCCGCAAAAACAGCGCGACATCCTCGTCACCTACGCCCTGACCTACGCCAACGGCCCCCTGCACCTGGGGCACATGGTGGGCAACATCCAGACCGACATCTGGGTCCGCTACCAGAACATGGCCGGCAACCGCTGCCTGTTCGTCTCGGCGGATGACGCCCACGGCACACCTATCATGCTCAAGGCCCGCGAGCTGGGGATCACTCCCGAGCAACTCATCGCCGGGGTCGGCGTGGAGCACCAGCGGGACTTCAAGGAATTCCACGTCCGCTTCGAGAACTACCACAGTACCCATTCCGACGAGAACCGCGAGCTTTCGTCCCTCATCTACAAGAACCTGCGGGACGCCAGCCCCAGCCACATCGAGATGCGCAACATCCGCCAACTCTACGATGAGCAGGCCAAGATGTTCCTGCCGGATCGTTTCATCAAGGGCGAATGCCCCCGTTGCGGCACGGCGGACCAGTACGGCGACTCCTGTGAGAACTGCGGTGCCACCTATTCGCCGGTGGATCTCAAGAATCCCGTGTCGGTGCTCTCGGGCACCCGGCCGGTGGAGCGCGAATCCCAGCATTACTTCTTCAAGCTCGGCGACTTCGAGAAGCTGCTGCGCGACTGGACCCGCGCCCCGGGGCACCTGCATGAGGCGGTGACCCGCAAGCTGGATGAGTGGTTCACGGCGGGCCTGCAGGATTGGGACATCTCCCGTGACGCGCCCTACTTCGGCTTCGAGATCCCGGACGCGCCGGGCAAGTATTTCTATGTGTGGCTGGATGCGCCCATCGGCTACATGGCGAGCTTCAAGAACCTCTGCGCGCGGCGCCCCGACCTCAAGTTCGACGACTATTGGAAACCGGACAGCCAGGCCGAGGTCTATCACTTCATCGGCAAGGACATCATCTATTTCCATTCGCTGTTCTGGCCGGCGATGCTGGCGGGCGCCGGCTTCCGCACGCCCTCGGCGGTGTACGCGCACGGTTTCCTGACGGTGAACGGCCAGAAGATGTCCAAGTCCCGCGGCACCTTCATCAAGGCCCGCGCCTATCTCGACGCGGGTCTGGACCCCGAGTACCTGCGCTACTACTTCGCCGCCAAACTCGGCCCCGGCATCGACGACATCGATCTCAACCTGGACGACTTCCTGCAGCGGGTGAATTCCGACCTGGTCGGCAAACTGGTCAACATCGCCAGCCGTTGCGCCGGTTTCATCAGCACCCACTTCGATGGCAAGTTGTCGAAGTCACTGGCGGACGAGGAGCTG
Source organism: Gammaproteobacteria bacterium (assembly GCA_036271575.1). GTDB lineage: Bacteria > Pseudomonadota > Gammaproteobacteria > Natronospirales > REEB76 > DASUBN01. The sequence continues at coordinate 17,901 of DATBAJ010000043.1, read as the reverse complement.
TACAAGAAAGCGGTCGCCGCCAAGGAGAGCATCGCTTCTGCTTATGAGAACCGCGAGTACTCCCGTGCCATCCGCGAGGTGATGGACATCGCGGACCGCGTCAACGAATACATCGACGCCAAGAAGCCCTGGTCGCTGGCCAAGCAGCAGCCGGTGCCGGCCGAGGTGCAGCAGATCTGCAGCCTGGGGATCAACCTGTTCCGGGTGCTGATGATCTATCTGAAGCCGGTGCTTCCGGAGCTGGCACAGAAGACCGAAGCTTTCCTGGGTGTGGCGCCGCTCAGCTGGAAAGACCTGGACCGGCCCCTGCTGGATCACAAGATCAACGCGTTCGTTGCCATGATGTCGCGCGTGGACAAGCCGCGCCTCGACGCCATGGTGGACGCCTCGAAGGAAAGCCTGAGCAGCGGCAAGAGCAACGATAAGGCATCCGACATGGACCCCATCGCCCCCGAGATCAGCTATGACGACTTCGCCAAGGTGGACCTGCGCATCGCGCGCATCGCCAAGGCCGAGCACGTGGAAGGCGCGGACAAACTGCTGCGCCTGACGCTCGACTTGGGCGACGGCAGCCGCAACGTGTTCGCCGGCATCAAGAGCGCCTATTCGCCCGAGCAGCTGGAAGGCAAACTCACGGTAATGGTAGCCAACCTGGCGCCGCGCAAGATGAAGTTCGGCATCTCGGAAGGTATGGTGCTGGCGGCGGGTCCGGGCGGAAAAGAGCTTTGGATACTCGAGCCTCATGCCGGCGCTCAACCTGGGATGAAGGTGAAGTAAGTCCGTGCGGAGCAGCCCTGGCACGGGAACGAGTCAGACCCAGGCAGGACCCATGACTCCGGCGAAACGCAGGACGATATTCGAGCGGCTGAAAGCTGCCAATCCGAAGCCCACCACGGAGCTGAATTACCGCACACCCTATGAACTCCTGGTGGCGGTGTCCCTGTCGGCCCAGGCCACGGACAAGAGCGTGAACCTGGCCACTGCCAAGCTCTTCCCCGCGGCGAATACGCCGACTGCCATCCTGGCCTTGGGTGAGAACGGCTTGAAGGATTACATCAAGACCATCGGACTCTTCAACACAAAAGCCAGGAATGTGATCGGGGCCGCGCGGCTTTTGCTGGAGAAGCACGGCGGCGAGGTGCCCCGTACCCGCGAGGAACTGGAAGCGCTCCCGGGCGTGGGTCGCAAGACCGCCAACGTGGTACTCAATACTGCCTTCGGCGAAGCCACCATCGCGGTGGACACCCACATCTTCCGGGTCGCGAACCGCACCGGTCTGGCGCCCGGCAAGAACGAACGGCAAGTGGAAGATGGGTTGATGAAGACCACGCCGGAGGAGTTCAGGCAGGATGCACACCACTGGCTGATCCTGCATGGCCGTTACGTGTGCGTGGCCCGCAAACCCAAGTGCCCGGACTGCGTGATCCGTGATCTGTGCGAATACAAGCACAAGACCAAGCCGGAACCGAAGGTGCCGCTGTCACTGAAGAAAAAACCGATGAAGAAAGCGAAGAAGAAAGTGAGCCGCGCATGAATATCCATGGCGAGAGCCGCAGCGATACCCGCCAGACCTTCTTCGACGCATGGGCGAAGATGCAGGAGGGCCGTCCTCTTACCGCGCTGGAGACCACCATCGCCGACGTGATACGCATGCATCCGGAGTATCACGCGCTCCTCGCCCAGGGCATCGAGGTGCTGGACAAGGATTGGCTGCCGGAGGGCGGAGAGACCAACCCCTTCCTGCACATGGGGATGCATATCGCCATCCGGGAGCAGCTCTCGATAGACCGGCCGCCGGGGATCAAAGCCGTCTACGATGCCTTACTGGAAAAGACCGGCGCGCCGATACAGGCAGAGCACCTGATGCTGGAGTGCTTAGGGGAGACGCTGTGGCGCGCCCAACGGGAGGGCCGCATGCCCGACGAGCAACTTTACCTGCGGCTAGTCCGGCAAAGAGCCGGACTAGCCTGACGATCTCAAAAGCTACTGCGCTCGGCAGGGCGTTGTTGGGCTTCGGACTCGCAGTCGGTCATGCACGGCAAGAGTGCACTCCCTCCTGTTCGCCTCGCCCTGCCTTCGCCCGCTACGCTTTTTGAGGCAACTCCGTTTATGCATCCTCTGACTTGGCAAGAAGCATCAATAGCGCCACCGCGATAGGGCCTTCCGGCGCCTTGTCGATGCGCTTCTGGAACTCCTCGATTCGCCCTATGCGGTTGTTCGTCGAGCTGTACACATCAGTGTCACGCATATAGGCCATGCGCGTATTCGTGGAATCGTATATGTCATTGCCCCTCAGGTAACCCACGCGGCGGTTCACGGCATCGAACACGGTGTTCTCCCGCGCATAGCCGAGCCGGTTCTTGTTGCGGTCGTAGAGATCCGAGCCCTGCATCCGGTATTCGGCCATGGCAGTACCTCAGTGCTTGACCGGCGCCGCCAATTGCTCGTCGATCAGCGTCTTCAGGTCCGCATACTTGACACCGCCCACGTGGGCCTGGTCATTGACCGCGAAGGTGGGCGTGGCATGCATGCTCAGGGCATCTCCGTACGCCTCGCTGCTCATGACCGCCTGGTGCATGGCGCCGGTGCGGATGCAGGTCAGCAACTTATTGCCGTCGAGCCCCAAGTGGTCGCCGTAGCCCAGCAGCGTGTTCATGGGATCCTTGAGCTCGCCCCACTCGGTCTGCTTGCTGTAGAGCACGTCGTGCATCTGCCAATAGTGGTCCTGGCTGCCTGCGCAACGCGCGAACTGCGAAGCCATCACTGAGTTCTTGTGCAGGTCTTCCAGTGGGAAGTCGAAGAAGATGAAGCGCACCTTGCCGGTGTCCACGTATTCCTTGCGTATCTGTTCCAGCACGGGTTCGAACCCGCCGCAGGCCGGGCACTGGAAATCCGCGAACTCACGCACCGTGACGGGCGCGCCGGCAGGCCCGGACGCGACACCCAGCTCATCACGGCTGGGATCGAACTGCAGCTGCACCAGCTCCAGGTCGGTGCTTGAGGACGCGCGTTGGCGCGAATGGATGACCAGCACCGCGCTGTAGACGACCGCGACGATCAACAAGCCGATACCGCCCACCAACCAGATGCGGCCGCCGCCCTTGTCCTGCTCATAGTGTTGAGCATGGATATGGACGTGTTTGCGCTCGTTATGGTGCGGGTCGTGCTGCTGAGCCATGGCTTATTCCCCTTTTCATAGTAATTCAGTCGGGTATAAACTTTCCCAAAATTTCCAGACACCAAAAATATAGCCCTCATTCCAGCTTATGTCTCATGTTCAGTTGTCGTAATACCTCACAAGCATGTAATAAATACCCCTCCATCCGGTCTATGAAAAGGCCTGGCGGCGATCAAGGCGTGTCGACCACCGCCTCCGATCGCCCCGATGGTCCGTATCCAGTGCGGGACCGGCGTTGCCGGGACCTCCCTGTGATGGGGAAACGCGGGCAGCCATGCCCCCGCTTTCGGGGTTCTGGTTCTCCGACCGGGTCTTGGAGCGATCCGCAGACCCGGTGCTTGGATGTGAATGGGTACACATTACAAACTCTATAGAGGACTTCTATCATGAATAAGACCAAAGTCTCAGGTATCGCCATCGCCACCATCGCTGCCAGCCTGTTCGTGCTGGCTCCCCTCGCCACTGCTGCTGACAGCGCTGCTGCCACCGGCAAGTGCCTGGGCGGCAACTCCTGCAAGGGCACCAGCGCCTGCAAGAGCTTCGACCATGGCTGCAAAGGCCAGAACTCCTGCAAGGGCAAGGGCTACACCGTGGTGAGCAAGGCCGACTGCGACAAGGCCGGCGGCAAGTTCGAAGGCGGCAAGGCCTAATCAGCCTTTCGTCCAGACTTGAGCGAACGACCCGGCTGTCTCACGGCAGCCGGGTCTTTCCTTTTTGGGAAAGGTAGAATCCTGACGTGAACGCCAAGACACCGAACGCCACGCGCCCCTATCTGGGTTTCGGCCTGGGGCTGCGCACCGATCACTACGAGGCGATCCTGGTGGAGAAGCCGGCACTGGACTGGCTGGAGATCCTCTCCGAGAACTACATGGTGGACGGCGGCAAACCGCTGCACTACCTGGACCGCTTCCGCGCCCTGTACCCCCTGGTGATGCACGGCGTGTCCCTGTCCATCGGCAGCGGTGATGTGCTGGACCGCGACTATCTCGACAAGCTGAAGGCGCTGGCGGAGCGCGTGCAGCCGCAGTGGATATCCGATCACCTGTGTTGGACCGGCATCGCCGGCAAGAACCTGCACGACCTCATGCCCCTGCCTTACACCGAGGAAGCGGTGCGGCACGTGGCGGCACGGGTGCGGCAGGTGCAGGAACATCTCGGCCGCCAGATCCTGCTGGAGAACGTGTCGAGCTACGTGACCTATACCCAGTCGGCCATGAGCGAATGGGAATTCCTGAGCGCGGTCTGCGAAGCGGCAGACTGCCTGATCCTGCTGGATATCAACAACATCTACGTGAGCAGCCATAACCATGGCTTCGATGCCATGGACTACCTGCGCGGCGTGCCAGCCTCGCGGGTGCGCCAATTCCACCTGGCGGGCCACACCCACAACGGCAACATCATCGTGGACACCCATGACCAGCCCGTGATCCGCGACGTATGGGACTTATATGCAGACGCGGTGCGCCTGCTTGGACCCGTCTCCACCATGATCGAACGGGATGCCAACATCCCGCCCCTCGACGTGCTGATGGCGGAGCTGGACAAGGCCCGCCGCATCGCCGGTCTCGCTCTCAAGGAACGGGCCGCGTGAAGGCCCTAAAGAAACTCGAGCAGGACTTCCAGGGATGCATGCTGCGCAATGACCTGGACATGGCCGGGCAAGTGGTGGGTGATGAGCGTGCCGACGCCGCCGAACGGGTGCGGATATACGTGGAAGGCTATCGTCTGCGCCTGCTGGAGATCCTGCAGGACAACTTCACGGGGCTGCACGCCCTGCTGGGTGACGAGCAGTTCGATACCCTAAGTCGGGCTTACATCGATGCTCATCCATCTACCCATGCCTCGGTACGCTGGTTCAGCCGGCACCTGGAGAGCTTCCTGCGCTCCACGCCGCCATTCGATGCGCACGCGTACCTCGCGGAGATGGCGGCCTTCGAGTGGGCTCAAGGCCTGGTGTTTGACGCGACCGACGCAGCGGTCATGGGAATGCAGGACCTGGCTTCGCTGCCGCCCGAGTCCTGGGCGGGCCTGCGCCTGAAGTTTGGCGCGGCGATGCAGCGCCTGGATTGCGGATGGAACGTGCCGACCGCCTGGACGCGGCTGGAAGCCGGCGAAGATCCGGGGCTGGAAGCCGAGGCAGGATCACGCCCCTGGCTGCTGTGGCGCGCGGACCTCACCACCCACTGGCGCTCCCTCACGGAAGATGAAGCCTGGGCCCTGGATGCGGCGAAAGACGGCAAGAACTTCGGCGAACTCTGTGAGGGCCTCTGCCAGTGGCACGCGCCGGAAGCGGTGGCCATGCAGGCCGCCAGCTACTTGAAACTCTGGCTCAGCGATGGGCTCATCACCGACATCGAGACCGAATGAAATCCACCGCCACATGTATCTTCGGCTTATCGCTGCTTTCCGCGCCTGTCTTGGCCGCGGCCGTCACGCCCGCGGCGGCGCTTTCCACCGACATGGGCCCGGTGCATGTGGACTACCAGGCCACGGGGCTCACGGTAACCGAACCTCAGGTACTGCATTGGATAGATACGGCGAGGCGGGCAGTGATCCAGTATTACGGACGCTATCCGGTGGCGAACGTGACCATCCGGGTGCAAGCCCGTCCCGGCGACGGCGATCCCTCGGGCACCACCTACGGCGATGAGGATGGCGCGTTCATACGCTTAGGCATCGGCACCGAGACCTCAGATGCTGACCTGCAGGCGGCTTGGGTGATGACCCATGAGATGGTGCATCTCGCCTTCCCACGCGCGCCGGACAACCAGCATTGGGCCGAAGAAGGCCAGGCCACCTACATCGAACCCATAGCCCGCGCCCAGATCGGCGACTTGAGCGTGGACTATCTATGGCAGGAGACCATCGAAGGCATGCCCAAGGGCCTGCCGGCCGACGGCGATCATGGCCTGGACCACACCGGCACCTGGGGTCGCACCTACTGGGGCGGCGCCTTGTTCTACCTGATGGCTGACGTGGATATCCGCGAGCGCACCCATAACAAGCATGGCCTGCAGGATGCACTGCGTGCGGTGGTGGCTGCCGGCGGCAACGTGGAGACTGCGTGGCCCCTGGAGAAGAGCTTTGCCCTGGGAGACAAGGCCGTAGGCGCACCGGTGCTGGAGGATCTCTATGCCCAATGGAAGGACAAACCCGTGAAAGTCGACCTGGATGCCCTGTGGAAGAAGCTCGGCGTCTCGCTCAAGGACGGCAAGATGGTCTACGACGACTCCGCGCCCGATGCGGCTATACGCAAGGCAATCACGACCGTGGAACCGTAAGACTTCACAGGAGCGTCGCGAGCGAAGGGCGCGGCGCATGCGTCGCGCGGGTACGCACTGGGCGCGAAGGCCTTCAGAAGTTCCAGGCAACGACCACGACCGTCTCGCCGATGTTCGCCCCTCTCAAGCCGCCATTCGACAAGTGCCGTATCGCCAGGGACCAATCGTCCTTGTGGTAACCGAAAGTGGTCATGAACTGATACTGGCTGGTGAGGGTGGATGTCTGGTGGCGGATGAGCGCCGGCCCGAAGGCCGCATACAGGTGCTGGTCCACGATCTCATACGACGCCGCGACCCAGCTGGTATCGCGGGTCTGGGTGCCACGGATGGCGCCGGCGGTGAAATCCCAGGGGCTCGCGCCTGGCACCCAGTCCAGCATGAAAACCTGGCCGCGCTGAGAGTCGTGCTGGCCGGTGTAACCTACTGAGATGCCAGTCTGGGCTCCCGCCGACAAGGGCAAGAGCGCAAGGCACAGGCAGAGGAATGCGAAGATATATCCATTGGTTCTTGTCGCAACAGTCTTCATGATGGCGGCCTTTTCCCATCCCCGCCCTCATAGATACCGATCAGCTCATAGTGTGATGCGCAGACCTGTTCAGGCCGCGGCTGTCGACAGAGCGCCGACGGTCTGGACGATCTTCTCCGCCGCCTCGGCACGCGACTGCGCAGCCGGCTCTTCACCATACAACTGGCGATCCGCGCGTATGAAGGTGATGTCCTTGAAACCCATCACGCCCAGGATGTGACGCAGATAAGGTTCCTGGAAGTCGAAGGCTGCGGTAGGCGACCCGGGCGTGTACTGCCCGCCCTGGGCGGCGATCACGGTGAGCGGTTTGCCGGTCAGGAGTCCCTTGGGCGGACGTACCGTGAAATCCACCGTATGACCCTGGCGCACGATGAGGTCTATCCAGGCCTTGAGTGCCGCCGAGATGCCGAAGTTGTACATGGGCGCGCCCAGCACGATCGTGTCGGCGGCCTTGAGTTCGGCGATGAGTTGGTCCGAAAGCGCCAGAGTTTGGCGTTGCTCGGGCGTGAGCTTGGCAGGATCCGTGTCCCGGGCCCGGACCCACTGGTCGGTGACATGGGATAGCGGCATGGCTGCCAGATCGCGGTGCACTACTTGGCCTTGGGGATTGGCTTCCTGCCAGGCTGCGGCGAAGCGGGCAGTCAGGGTCCGGGAGACCGACAGGGTCTGGCGGGCACTGGAATCGATGTGTAGAAGCTGCATAAAGGGGCCTTTTCAAAATAGTGGTATGTAATCCAATATTGGTGTATTTTAGTAACTAGATTGAGAAGCACAAGTAGCTACCTAAAGGGAACTGTCATGGATACCGCACAGAAACCTGGTTGCGCCGGCAAGGCCGCCAATGACACCGATACCCCCATGCACCGCATGCTCGCCGTGCTGGCAGGCCCCTGGACCATCTATCTCATCTGGGTGCTATCCAATGAGGGCCCCATGCGCTTCGGCGCCCTGCGCCGCCGTATCGAGGGCATCTCCACCAAGATGCTGACGGAACGTCTGCGGCTCTTGGAAGCGGAAGGCTTCGTCACCCGCCACTACGAGCCGACGGTGCCGCCCCAGGTGACCTACAGCCCCACCCACCGCATCGCGGAACTGCTGCCGGTGCTGAAGACCTTCTGTGAGCTTTCCCGCAAGTGGTACAGCGACAGTCACCCGGAAGCGGCCCAGACCGAGACCGTCAAGGGCTGAGACTCAGCCCGTTACGGCACCACATGAACCGCGACTGATAGCGGCGAGGCGCAGGAAGGCCGGCACCGCGAGCGCGGCGCTCACCAGCACCAGCGCCACCATCCCGATGAACACCTGATCCACGCCGGTCTTCCAGACCGGCGTGAAATCCACGTGCCCGACGATGCCGTATTGGATCGGGATCACCGTGAGGTCCGCCACGAAGTGCAGCAGCATGGAGGGCAGGATGGAACGGGTGAGATAGACCAGCAGGCCATGCAGCGCGCTCACCAGCATGAAGAACGGCAGGAAAGCGTAAGTGGCGTACGCGTGGCTGAAATGATGATCGAAGAAGAACACCAGCCCGGTGAACAGTATCCCCACTATCCAGCCGTAGCGTCGCTCCATGAGCGAGAGCATGTAACCCCGATACCCCGCCTCCTCGACCACGCCCGCCACGAGGCTGATGGAGATCAATCCCGCCGCCACGGTCCAGGCGGGATAAGCGCTGAGATCCACTGCCAGGTGGTAAGCATCGGCAGACAGGTCCGCGAGCCTGAGGGTGAGGAAAGACACGCCCACGACGCTCAGCATGCCGAGTCCGCCGGCGACCAAGGCCCAGGCCCACACTTTCCCCGGCAAGCGCGTAGCCCGCAGATCCCGGCGGCGTGCCTCGGCGGTGGCTTTCGGCCAGCCGCGGCCGCTCAGGTACAGCCAAAACCCCCATAGCCACAGGAGGGTGAAGGGCAGGCACCAGGGTATAGCGGGCAGGAACTTGAGGTTGCCGAACAGGAACAGGTCCGGCGGCAGACCACCGACATCCACCACCAGCGCCACGACGATGAGCGCCCGCAGCCACACCGGCAACGCGGCCCAGAGGCGGACCGCTATGCCCCGGGCTGCATTCACGGCGAGGCTCAGCCCGTCGGCCTGAGCTTCGGGAAGAACTTCATCGACAGGTAATCGAGGGAGAGCTTGCCCGGCCCGTAGACGAAGGTGACCAGCAGCATCAGACCCCAGATCTTATGGTCCTTAAAGGCGGATCCGAACAGTCCGGCCCAGAAGCCATCGGGCCAGAGGTCCGGGAAGGAGATCACGCAGATCAGGTTATAGACGAACATGAAAGCAGCCGTCAGGCGCCCGAACAATCCCAAGGCCAGGAAGAAGGGCACCACCAGCTCCACGCCGGTGCCGAGATAGGCGGCCAGCGTGGGTGATAGCAAGGGCACGTGGTAGGTGTTGGTGAAGAGATCGATGGTGGAGTCCATGTCGGCGATCTTGACCAGGCCGGCGCGGAAGAAGGCCTCTGCCACCCATAGCCTTAAGGCCAGATCCACCACCGGCTTGGCATAGTCCAGGCCGCTGACGCCCTTGTAATAGAGATCATGAGCTGTGTCGAAGAGCTTCATTTCCCGATACCCCTTTTCATAGATGGAAACTGGTGAGGATCTCTTCGCGCACCAGCGCCGCGAATTGCTCCTCCACATCGAACCCCTGTTCCAACGCCAGCGCATCGCGACAGGCGGCCTCGAAGGTCCCGCCGCGGCACAGCCGCTGGAGAAAAGCATACTCGCCCGGAGTGACCAGGCGCATCTGCACATCCAGTGCCGGGCGCGAGAACAGCACACATTGGCCGCCGGGCTCCAGATCCAACTCGCCTTCGGGATCCGCCTGCCGGCAGAACTCCCAGATGCTCAATACCGGGAAGGCCGATTTGAAGGCACGGGCCGCGGGCTGATGATGGAAATGCAGTTCCGGCAAGTCCTCGGCCGGGACCGCGGCGAGGGCCTTCAGATCCATGGGCGTATGCGGCGCTGCCACGGCCGTCTGCAGTCGCCGCCATTCCAGCGCTGCCACGTCGCCGAGATAGGGCAAAGACGCCGCCGGCGCATAGCTGCCCAGGAATGAAGGGAAGGCTCCGCCGTATTCCTGGATGTTGCCGCTGCGGGAAGGGTCCTGTCGCACATAGCCGCTTGCGGCCACGGCGAAGAACTCTTCTCCCACCAGCCGTTCGGTGACGGGATACACGGCGCGTAACGCCGAGAGCAGCGCGGTCTCATGGTTGTGCCGGTAGACCTGCAGGCGCCGGGCCGCGCCGAGTCCGTTGGCGCGTATCGGCGGCAGCGAGGCACCGGGATCGCGCAGGGCACGCGCGAAGCGCGTCTGCAACTCAGGCAGCGGCTGCATCGCGGCGCTCGAGATGTGTCTGGGCTTTCGCCGCTTCCGCCAACAGGGCATCCAGGGCAGGCAGGCTGCTGTCCCACTCGATCAACGTGGGCTTCGGCCCCAGGCGGGCGAGTGCATAGTCGTAGAGAGCCCAGACCGCATCGGCGACCGGCTGGTCGTGACTGTCGATCAAGATCGTGCCATCCTGGAGTTCGCGGCGGGTATGGCCGGCAAGATGGATTTCTCCCACCTCACGTGCGGGGATCTCATCCACATAGGCGTGGGCATCGAAACCGTGGTTCACGGCGCTCACGTAGATGTTGTTCACATCCAGCAAGATGCCACAGCCGGAACGTGTCGCCACTTCCCGCAGGAACTCCCATTCCGGCATGGCGGAATGCTCGAACTCAAGATAGCTTGAAACATTTTCGATAAGCATGCGTCTGCCGAGACGCTCCTGCACCATGGCGATGCGTGCCGCCACGTGGTCCAGGGCTTCTTCGGTATAAGGCAGCGGCAAGAGATCATGCAGATGGCTGCCACCTACAGAGGTCCAGCACAGATGCTCGGAGACCAGCATGGGCTCGAAGCGCGCGACTGCTTGACTAAGTTTGCGCAGATGCTCTTCATCGAGGGGATCCATGGATCCCAGCGACAAGCCCACGCCGTGCAAGCTCAATGGATAATGCCGGCGCACTTCGTCCAACTCCGCCACGGCGCGGCCGCCGGGCGCGAAGTAGTTCTCGCTGTGCACCTCGAGCCAAGACACCAGCGGACGCCGTTCCAGCAGTTCGCCCACATGGGGCGCCCTAAGACCGATCCCCGCTCGCGCGGGGATCGGTGCTGGATTGGCGATCTGCCTGTCCGAAGTGCTTCGCAAGCGCGATCAGCCCTTCTTCTTGGCCGGCGTGGCGACGGTCAAGGAGCTGCCCGCGATCTTCGAGCACAGGCCCTTGGGCAGGGTCACGAAGGCATCCGCTTGGCGATCCTTCTCGGCGGTGCCGGCACAGGAGTTGCTGGCGGTCTGGCAGTCGTTATGGCCCGCAGCAGCCACGCCATAGCACTTCTCGGTGGCGGCGGGCTTGTCGGCGGCGAAGGCCGAAGCGGCGGCCAGGGTCACCACGCCGGCAACGGCGGCGCTGATGGCGAGTTTGATGTCTCTATTCATGATCCGATCCTCCAAACTGGGTTGAAAACACTAAGGACTCCCCTCATCCAGACTACTCGAACCGCTGCCGGATGGAGGCGCCTTAAAGGCGCTTTAGGGTCGCATCCAAGACCTGGGACCCCCTGATTTTGTTACAGCTCCCGGATTCCATTGGGTTTTTGCCGGGTATCGGCTATAATGCCCCCAGTTTGATGTGGCGCGATCCGGTCTCAAGTCCACTCAAACCTGTCTCGGCATACCCCCCAAGTATCTCGATCCAGCCTCAAATCTATCTTTCTTGCCTGGACCGGCAGTGCGCTTAGATGCGCCAGCAGGCTTCTCCAGGAGCAAAAAATGAGTTTCGATTCCCTCGGCCTTTCGGCCGAACTGTTGCGTGCGGTCAAAGAACAGGGTTACGACACCCCGACCCCGGTCCAGATGCGCGCCATCCCGGTGGTCCTTTCCGGCCGCGACCTGCAAGCCGCCGCCCAGACGGGTACCGGCAAGACCGCCGGCTTCACCCTGCCCTTGCTGCAGCGCCTGCATACCAGCCCCGGCCCGGCCGGCGGCCACCGTCACCCGGTGCGTGCGCTGATCCTCACCCCGACCCGCGAACTCGCCGCCCAGGTGGCCGAGAGCGTCTCGGTGTACGGCAAGCACCTGCGCTTCTCGAGCGCGGTGATCTTCGGCGGCGTGAACATCAACCCGCAGATCGACAAGCTGCGCCGCGGCGTGGACATCGTGATCGCGACCCCGGGCCGTCTGCTCGATCACGTGGAGCAGCGCACCATCGATCTCTCCAAGGTCGAGATCCTGGTGCTGGACGAAGCAGACCGCATGCTGGACATGGGCTTCATCCGCGACATCCGCCGCATCCTGGCGCTGTTGCCCAAGCAACGTCAGAACCTGATGTTCTCCGCCACTTTCTCCGACGATATCCGCTCGCTGGCCGGCGGCATCCTCAAGGATCCCGAGACCATCGACGTGGCGCCGCGCAATTCCACGGCCGAACGTGTGAGCCAACGGGTGTACCCGGTGGATCAGGGCCGCAAGCGCATGCTGCTGTCCAAGCTGATCACCGAGGGCGATTGGAAACAGGTGCTGGTGTTCACCCGCACCAAGCACGGCGCCAACCGCCTGGCCGAACAGCTCGGCAAGGATGGCATCCACTCCGCCGCCATCCACGGCAACAAGAGCCAGGGCGCCCGCACCCGTGCCCTCGCTGACTTCAAGCAGAATCGCGTGCGCGTGCTGGTGGCCACCGACATCGCGGCCCGCGGCCTCGACATCGACATGCTGCCGCACGTGGTGAACTACGAGTTGCCGAACGTGCCCGAGGATTACGTGCATCGCATCGGCCGCACCGGCCGGGCCGGCAGCTCCGGTGAGGCCATCTCGCTGGTGGCCGGCGCCGAACGCAGCCTGCTGCGGGAGATCGAACGTCTGTTGCGGGCGGAGATCCCCCAGACCATCGTGCCCGGCTTCGAGCCCGGCCAGGCTCCGCTGCATGAGCCGGATGTGCGTCCGGCCCACAACCACGCGCCACGCCGCCACCAGGGCGGCGGTCAGTCGCGCCAGGGCGGGCATCATCGCTCGGGTTCAAGGGACCACGGCCGCGGCAACAGCCAAAGCCGCAGTCGCAGCAACGGTGGCGGCGAGCCCAACGGCAACCGCTGAGACCGGTCTCCAGATGGATGACCCGCGGTGTGATGAACACCGCGGGTTTTTTCATGGCCGCGCGGCGAGCTTCGCTTCGAGACCGGCACGCAGCGCCGGCCATTCGTCATCCAGGATGCTGAAATAGACGGTATCGCGCATCCGTCCGTCCCAGGTCAGCACGTGGCGGCGGAAGATGCCTTCCTGTTTCGCGCCCAGGCGCAGGATGGCGTTGCGCGATTGCTGGTTCAGGAAGTCGGTCTTCAGTTCCACGCGCACGCAGCCCAGCACCTCGAAGGCCTGTTCTAGCATCAGCAGCTTGGCTTCAGTGTTCACGACGCTGCGCTGCCAGGGCTTGCCTATCCAGGTGCAACCGATCTCCAGGCGCCGGTTCCTGACGTCTATGTTCATGTACCGGGTCGAGCCGATGACCTGTCCCGTCCCCTTGAGCGTGGTGACGAAGGGCAGCGACACGCCGCGGCGCTGCTCGTCCAGTGCAGTCTCGACGTAGACCCGCATCCCTTCAGGCGTGTCCGCCTTGCTGGGGATCAGGTGCCATAGCTCCGGATCCAGGCCCACGGCGCTAAAGGCATCCAGATGAGCCAGGGTGAGGGGCACGAGGCGCACATGAGCGCCTTCCAGGGTGACGGGGACTGGCTGTTTCACGGCAGTACCAGACCGATGTTCAGTGGGTGGCGCCCGGCATGGTCTTCTGCGCCAGGAAACTCTCCAATTCCTTGTGGCTGCTGATGGAGACACCAATCTCCTTCAGCATACCGCTCTGCAGGCGGTATACCCAGCCATGGACCGTCAGGGGCTGGTTATTCTTCCAGGCGTCCAGCACGATGGTGGTGCGGCATACGTGCAGCACCTGTTCGATGACGTTGAGCTCACAGAGCCGATCCAGGCGCATATCCTGGTTGGGCCGGGTGGCGATGTCCGCCTCGTACTTCTCCGCCACATCCTTCACATGCCTGAGCCAGTTGTCGATGAGACCCAGCGAGGCGTTGCCGTAGGCAGCCTGCACGCCGCCGCAGCCATAATGGCCGCACACGATCACGTGCTCTACCTTGAGCACATCCACCGCGTATTGCAGCACCGACAGGCAGTTGAGATCTGTGTGCACCACCACGTTGGCCACGTTGCGGTGCACGAACACCTCACCGGGCATGAGGCCGATGATCTCATTGGCCGGCACGCGGCTGTCCGCGCAGCCGATCCACAGGTATTTGGGATTCTGCTGGTTCGCCAGACGCTGGAAGAAGTCCGGTTTCTCGCGGACGATGCCTTCTGCCCAAGCGCGGTTATTGGCGAACAATTCAGGAAGTTTGCTCATGGCCTGCTATCCCCTTAGTCGTTGCCAAAGCGGAATGAATCCATGAACACGCTGGCACGGCCGTTAGCTGCGAGCGCCTTGTCCACCGGGTCGTCGCTCGCGGTCGCAGGGCCCGGCGGAAGCGTCGGACAGAGCTTGCATCCCATGGGCCACTCCATCCACAGCACCGCGACCTTGCCCTTCTGGGAGGTGACGTACATCAGTATATAGGCGGTGTAGTCCTCGGCCATGCCTAAGTTGGTCAGCAATGGCGCCAACGGGGTGCGCTGCGTATACAGGCGCAGCAGCCCGCTGGTGGTGGCTGTGTGCCAGGGCTTCTCCCCTACGCGCTCGACGGGTTCGGAACGGGCCTCGGTCGACTGCTTGCCGAAGAGGCCCACGGCGATATCCGCGATCTGGCCGTATCCCATGAGCGGGTGGTTGCCGGCGAAGAAATCCTCCACGTAGACGCGGTAATACTCCGGCGTCTGGTTCGGCAGGAAGCTCACGTAGTCCGAGTTCGGCGGCGACTCCTCATCCACGCTCATGGCGGAGTAGACGGGATCGGTCGGAGCGATCGGTGTGGCGATCTCGAACCAGCCGAACCTGTCGTAGTAGATGCCCTTCTCCAGCCGGCCGTGCAGGGGCCCGGTAGCGAGGATCGGCGTCGCAGGCGGAGCCGCGGCGCAGCCCGCCAACAGCACGAGCGTCAGACCTGTCGCCGCAAACCCCGCGACACACTTCATGCAGCGGGCCCGGCGCAAGCGGGATTGTGGATGCGCCGCGAGGAAGCCGGATACTTCTGCAGCAGGCGGCTGGGCCTTACCGGTCGCGGTTGGAAACCGCCTCCGCAATTGGGACACACGCCTTTCAAGCGGTGCGCGGCGCAGTCGGTGCAGAAGGTGCACTCGAAGGTGCAGATCATCGCCTGGGTCGAATCCGGCGGCAGATCCTTGTCGCAGCACTCGCAATTGGGGCGCATCTCCAGCATGGCGACTCTCCTCAATGCAGCGGTGCGGTGTGCGTGGCGGCGGTCGGCACGGCGGTGGTGGCCGCCGGCGGTTTGTCGAGACCCAGGCCGTAACGCGGGTTCAGGCACTGCAGTGTGTCCGTCGGGATGGGCTCGAAAGCGTCCTTGGGATAGTCATAGGCCCAGGCGCCCTCGAAGTGATCAAACCAGCGCTCGTCGCCGTGGTAGTCCACTATGGCCACCACCCGCGAATCCGGTTTCCCCGACACGCGGCAAGTGCCCAGCGCGATGATCTGCCCCTGCTTCAGCAGGGGGATGTCCTGCACGGCCACCACCTGCCAGGTCTGGGTGAGTTTGCCGGGAGTGATGTTCTGGTCGGCGCTGATGATGTAATGATCCCCCTGCCACACCAGCGATATCCCCCAGTCCACGCCGGGCTTGGACTCATCGAACTGCATGGTGGCCTGGTCCACGACGAAGCTCGGATCGAAGACGATCATCGGGTTGCCACCCACGAACTGCCCTTGCTCGTGGGTCATGCAGCCACCGAGAAGAAGCAACACAGCGCAGGTCGTGGACGCAAGAGGACGGGAAATCATGGCCCACATTCTAACGTGCCGCCGCCCCAAGGGTCTTGGGTCAGATGCTTGACAGGCCATGGGCCAGGTATATTTCATAGTGCTCGAAAAATGGGCCTTTTGTCCTCTGGTGTTGTAAAGGTCACGATGACCAAGTGCCGCGGAGGACAGGATGTCCGAGAGCGGCGAGCGCTCTACCTCGCCCGCCGCATGCGGCGGGCCCTCACGTACCGAAAAGTACGCTCCGGTTCCTCGGTTATCCGCGCCTAGCCATAGGAACAAAATTCCTCATTTTTCGAGCACTATTAAGAACGAGCAAGTGTAGGACGAAAACATGTCTATCAATTTATTCATGCGTGGAGCTGTGATCGGTTTTGCCATCGCCGCGCCGGTGGGCCCCATCGGCATGCTGGTGATCCGCCGCACCCTGGCAGAAGGCCGGCTACTGGGCCTGCTGACGGGGCTTGGCGCCGCCGTGGCGGACGCGCTCTACGGCTGCGTGGGCGCCTTCGGCCTCACCTTCATCTCCAGCTTCCTGATGGGTTATACCTTCTGGACCAAACTGATCGGTAGCGCCTTCCTGGTCTACTTGGGCATCAAGACCTTCCGGGCCAAGCCGCGGGAAGAGAGTACAGGCACATCCAAGGTGCGCTATGCCAGCGCCTTCCTCACCACCTTGGCGCTCACGCTGACAAATCCCGCCACGATATTGTCGTTCATGGCAGTGTTCGCAGGCTTGGGGCTGGGCACGAAGCCGGGAGACTACGGCGCGGCGGGAGTCGTGGTGGCGGGAGTCTTCACGGGTTCAGCCATCTGGTGGCTGATGCTGTCGGGAGGCGTGGCGCTGGTGCGGCACAAGCTCAAACCGGAGACCATGAGGTGGATCAACCACGGCTCGGGCGCATCCCTGGTCGCGTTTGGACTCTACGCAGTGGTGAGTCTCGCGGTCTAGTGCTTCTTCGGCGCGTAGAGGTCGGTGATAGTACCTTCGAACACCTCCGCCGCCAGCATCACGCTCTCGTTCAGGGTCGGATGCGGGTGGATGGTCAGCGCGATGTCCTCGGCATTGGCGCCCATCTCGATGGCGAGCGCGAGTTCACCGATCAGCTCGCCGGCATTGACGCCCACGGTGGCAGCCCCGATGAGCTGGTCCGTGCCTTCTTCGAACAGCAGTTTGGTCATGCCATCGGTACGGTCTATGGAGCGGGCACGGCCTGAAGCCACCCAGGGGAACACGCCCTTGCCGAAGGCGACGCCCTTCTCCTTGGCTTCTCCTTCCGTGAGACCCACCCAAGCCACTTCCGGATCGGTGTAGGCCACGGAGGGGATCACGCGCGCGTCGTAGAAGCGCTTATGGCCCGCCGCGACTTCGGCGGCGATGTGACCCTCGTGGCTGGCCTTGTGGGCCAGCATGGGGTTGCCGATGACGTCACCGATGGCGAAGACGTTGCCGGCGCTGGTACGCATCTGCCGGTCCACGGGGATGAAACCGCGCTCGTCCACCTTCACGCCGGC
This sequence comes from Gammaproteobacteria bacterium, assembly GCA_036271575.1. Lineage (GTDB taxonomy): Bacteria > Pseudomonadota > Gammaproteobacteria > Natronospirales > REEB76 > DASUBN01. Next base: position 402 of record DATBAJ010000043.1, on the reverse strand, counting down.
CTTCTCCGCGTCGATGAGCTTGCCGTTGGGCCGACGGCCCACCGCCACCAGCACACGGCCATAGGTCTGGGGCGTCGGCGCACCAGGGCCTTCGAACGTGGCCTTGATGCCCTGCTTGGTGGCTTCAAGCTTGGCCACCTTCACGCCCAGGAGTATCTGCTCGTAGCGCTTCTTGATGCGCTGCTCCAGCGGCCGCACCACGTCCCGGTCCGCGCCGGGGATGAGGGTCTCCGTCAGTTCCACGACAGTGACCTTGACGCCGAGCGCGTCGTAGACGCAGGCCATCTCCAGGCCGATGATGCCGCCGCCCACTACCAGCATGCGTTCCGGCAGCTCCTGCAATTCCAAGGCTCCGGTCGAATCCATGATGCGCGGGTCATCCGGCAGACCCGGGATGCGGGT
>DATBAJ010000042.1:0-24693 GCA_036271575.1 Gammaproteobacteria bacterium | reverse complement strand
GGGCGGTGACGCTCTGACGTTCAGCAAGGTCAGCAGCCCGACTCACGGCACCGTGACCGTGAATGCCAACGGCAGCTTCAGCTACACGCCGGCTGCAGGCTTCTCGGGTTCGGACAGCTTCACCTTCAGGGCCTTCGCCGGTCCTGTGCTGGAGTCCAGCACGGCCACGGTCTCCATCACCGTGACTCACGTTAACCGTGCCCCAGTGGCCGCGGCGGGGACGCTCGCAGTGGACCGGAATTCCTCTCCCAAGACAGGCGTCGTCACCGCCAAAGATGCGGATGGCGATAACCTCACATACAAAGTAGTGCGGGCACCGGGCGATGGGACCGTGACGCTCCAGTCCGGCGGCAGCTTCAGTTACAAGCCGAAGCTGAACTTCAGCGGGACTGACAGCTTCACCTTCAAGGCCAACGATGGCAACGTCGATTCCAAGGTGGCGACCGTCTCGATCACGGTGACCGAACATGCTCCGGTGGCGACCGGGGGGGCGTTCAGCATGACCCACAACATCACCCACAATGGCACGCTGAAGGCGACCGATGCCGATAGCGGCGACAAGCTCAGCTTCAGCATGGCTACCGCGCCGAAGCACGGTAAGTTGGTGATCACCGCGTCGACCGGGGCCTACACCTACACGCCGAACAAGGGCTTCACCGGCAAGGACAGCCTGGTCTTCCAGGTGAGTGACGGCGACAAGTCCGATACCGCTACCATCAATATCACGGTGAATTGACCACTGCTCTGGCGGGGGGTATAGCCCCCGCCAGAGGCTCGACGCCAATGACGCCACGTCGGAGGCTCTCATGCGTGGATGTCGTCCCTGTGCACATCTGCTCAACCCGTTAACTGTGCTGGTGTTACACCGCGGTCATCCTTGGTTTTGTTTCAGTTAAGAAGGCGCTTCCAATACCGGAGGCGCTTTTGTTCTCGAGTCGAGTCCTCAGTCTTTTTGCGCCGTACCGTGCTTCACGAACAGGCAATCGAACTCCGGCTGCCAGGTCTTCCCGCCATCCTTCGATGCCACGGAAGTCTCCCGCACGTCGTCACCCTGCTTGGCCCAGGTGATCTTGTGGCGCACTTCGCTGCCATCCTTGCTGAGAGTGGTGGCGGTCAAGGTCAGCACGCCGTGCCCATCGAAGCTGCCGTCCTGTAACCACAGGCCGCCGCCGTTGTTGACCCAGCTCTGGTGCCAGATCTTGCGGGATGCCACGTAAAGGCTGTAGCTCTGGCCCACCAGGCCGTCGGTCTGTTCATAGAGTTCATGCAACGCGCAGCCGCCCAGGATGGGCTCGATGCGGGCGCGGGCGATGGACGGGCCCTTGCCGTCTGGATGATCCTGCATGTCGATGGTGTCCCAGTCGCCGATCCAGAAGTCCAGCTGGTGGTATTCCGGCGTGGCGCAGTAGGGGCCATTGGCATTGTGGCCGGTGGCCGCCGTGGCGAGTTGGGTCTCGGCCTGGGCCGAGAGACCGGCGCCCAAAAGAGCGAAGGCGAGCAGAGTGCGGATCATCATGGCGTCTCCCTGGGTTGCGAGACCCTAGAGATAGCACGCATATAGCGGGTCTACCCGCCGTTTTCGGACTTGGTCAGACCCGGTCGAGCAACTGCGCGAGTCCGTCGAAAATCGAGTTCCAGCCGTCCGGCGTCTTGTCCGCGTATTCCGCCAGTACACCCTCGTGGGTGAGCGTGAGTTCGCAGCCGCTGTCCAGGGCGGCGATGTCGATGCTCACCCGGCTGTATTCCTTGGAGTATTTCGGCACGCCGAACGTGAACCGGAGGCGCCGCGGCCGGTCGATCTCCAGGTACTCGCCTTCGTGGCCCACATCCTCGCCATCGCGCCGGTCCACGATCAGGAAACGACCGCCCACCCGGGCATCGATCTCAGCCTTCACCACCTGACCGGTGGGAGTGGCGAACAGGAATTTCCGCGCCATGGCGGGGTCCAGCCAGGCATCGAATACGCGCTCCGGAGAGGCCTTGAAACGGCGGCTGACTTTGACGGTCACGGTTTTGGGGATGCTCATGGCTTCATGTTCCCAGCGACGATGCGACATCTTCGGCTTCTAGTAGCGCCTCCAGCACGTCCAGGCGAGCGTTCCAGATGTTGCGCTGCCCGGCCATCCAGGTGGCGGCCTCATCCAGGGGCTTCTGTTCCAGGCTCAGGAAGTGCTCCCGGCCGGCCCGTCGCCGGCGTACCAGCCGGGCCCGTTCCAGGATGCGGATGTGCTTGGAGACGGAATTCAAAGATATGGGGAAAGGTGAGGCCAGTTCCGTGACCCGAGCCTCGCCTTGGGAAAGGCGCTGCAGGATGGCGCGGCGCGTCGGGTCTGCCAGGGCCGCCAAGGTCAGGTCCAGGGTTTGTGGCTTAGCCATGACTTAATATTCACCCATAGGGGTTAATAATAACCTGAATCTGATCCCAGTCAAGCCGACTGGGAAATGGCCTAAGCCACTGAATTTGCACGCTCCTTCGGGCTATGGCATCATGCGCGCCCTTCCGTCGTGACCCGCCGGAAGCCCCTTGCTACACCGCTTTGACGGGTAGCCGGTCAGTCCATAAGGAGCGTCGATTGAGACACTATGAGATCGTGTTTCTGGTCCACCCTGACCAGAGTGAACAGGTCCCCGCGATGGTCGAGCGTTATCGCTCGATGATCGAGTCCGAAGGCGGCAAAGTGCACCGCATGGAAGACTGGGGCCGCCGCCAGCTCGCCTATCCCATCGCCAAGGTCCACAAGGCCCACTACGTGCTGATCAACATCGAGTGTGGCCAGTCCACGCTCAATGAGCTGGTCGGCATGTTCCGCTTCAACGACGCGGTACTGCGCCACATGGTGGTGCGCCGCGAGGAAGCCGTCACCGAGCCCTCCGCGCTGGTCAAGCCGAAGGACGAGGAGAAGGAAGGCCGTGTTGAGCGTTACGACCAGGACGACCGCGACGACGATCGCGACTCCGCCTGATCCAAACAGAATTCGAAAGGAACTAGCACATGTCACAGCAGCGTTTTTTCCGTAAGCGCAAGTTCTGCCGGTTCACGGCGGAAGGCGTGGTGGAGATCGACTACAAGGACCTGGCCACCCTCAAGGCCTACGTCACCGAGACCGGCAAGATCGTGCCGAGCCGCATCACCGGCACGCGTTCGAACTACCAGCGGCAGTTGTCGCTCGCCGTGAAGCGTGCGCGCTTCCTGGCGCTCCTGCCCTACACCGACCAGCACTGACGGAGGCACTGAAATAAAATGGAAGTCATCCTCCTGCAGAAAGTCGAGAACCTCGGCGGCCTGGGCGACAAGGTCAAGGTGCGCGCCGGCTACGGCCGCAACTTCCTGATCCCGCAGGGCAAGGCCAAGCCGGCCACCGCCAAGAACATCGAAGAGTTCGAGAAGCGCCGTGCCGAGCTGGAGAAGCTCGCCAACGAGCAACTGGCCGGTGCTGCCGAGCGTAAAGCCAGCCTCGAAGGCAAGACCGTGACCCTCAATGCCAAGGCCGGCTCCGAAGGCAAGCTGTTCGGCTCCGTGGGGACTATCGATATCGCCGACGCGCTCAGCGCTGCCGGCCTCAAGGTCGAGCGCAAGGAAGTGCGTATGCCCCAGGGCCCGATCCGCCATGCCGGCGAGCACAAGGTGGAGATCCACCTGCACTCCGACGTGAACGTGGAAATCACCGTGATCGTGGTGGGCGAAGAGTAAACATCTCTTAAAGATGTGAATAAACGGGGGCGGCGACGCCCCCGTTTCATTTGGTCTTGTGAATTAGCTGTTCACAAGTAATGCAATCGATTGTAAAGAAACGGTTTTCACGCCAAGTGCATATGCCCATTATTTGGGCAAATTTGGCGCTCGTTGGCCGTTATCATAACCAGCTACCCTGGGTTGGGCTTCTCGCATGGCCACCGTCATCAAATCATTGGATCAGGCCGCCACCTCGGCTCTCGAAGCCATGCGCACACCGCCCCATTCAGTGGAGGCGGAACAAGCCGTCCTGGGCGGCCTGATGCTGGATAACTCCGCCTGGGAGCAGGTGGGCGACCGCATCTCCGAAGAAGATTACTACCGCACCGACCACCGGCTCATCTTCCGCGCCATGGCGGAGCTCTCCAACCAGGACAAGCCCTTCGATGCGGTGACCCTCTCGGAGTGGCTGCAGGCCCGCGGTCAGCTGGAGCAGGCGGGCGGTCTCGCCTACCTCGCGACCCTGGTACGGGACACGCCCACCGCCGATAACGTCAAGGCCTATGCCGACATCGTGCGCGAGCGCTCGGTGCTCCGGCAGTTGATACGCGTCGGCGGTTCCCTGGCGGAAGCGGCGTACCGGCCCGAGGGCCGCAGCACCATCGAACTCGTGGACTTCGCCGAGCGCTCGGTGTTCGAGATCGCCGAACGCGGCGACCGCATGCGCCGCAGCTACGTGCCCATCAGCCAGCTCATGTCCAAGGCCATGGATCGCCTGGACACGCTGCTGCATGCCGACAGCCACATCACCGGCGTCGCCACCGGTCTCGCCAAGTTCGACGAGATGACTGCGGGCCTGCAACCGGGTGACCTGGTGATCGTCGCCGGCCGTCCTTCCATGGGCAAGACCAGCTTCGCCATGAACATCGCCGAGAACGCCGCCATCGGCGGCCAGGTGCCCACCGCCATCTTCAGCATGGAAATGTCCGGCGAACAGCTGGCCATGCGCATGATCTCGTCACTGGGCCGCATCGACCAGCAGAAGGTACGCACCGGCAAGCTGGATGACACCGACTGGAAGCGGGTCAGTTCCGCCATCTCGCTCATGTCCCGCGCGCCGGTGTTCATCGACGATACCGGCGGCCTCGCGCCCACCGAGCTTCGGGCCCGGGCCAGGCGCCTGAAGCGCGACCATAACCTGGGCCTGATGATCGTGGATTACCTGCAATTGATGCAGGTGCCGGGTACCCGCGAGAACCGCGCCACCGAGATCTCCGAGATCTGCCGCAGCCTGAAATCCATGGCCCGCGAGCTGAAAGTGCCGGTCATCGCCCTGTCCCAGCTCAATCGCAGCCTGGAACAGCGCGACGACAAGCGTCCCATCATGTCCGACCTGCGCGAGTCCGGCTCCATCGAGCAGGATGCCGACCTCATCGTCTTCATCTACCGCGACGAGGTCTACAACAAGGACACCGAGGACAAGGGCGTCGCAGAGATCATCATCGGCAAGCAGCGCAACGGCCCCACCGGCACGGTGCGCTCCACCTTCCTCGGTCAGTTCACCCGCTTCGAGAACTACGCCAGCGAGGATGGAGGCGGATCCTCGTGAGCCGCGCCACCGGCGCGCTCATCGACCTCGGCGCGCTCCGGCACAACCTCAGACGGGTACGCGAACTCGCTCCCCGTTCGAAAGTGATGGCGGTGGTGAAGGCCAATGCCTATGGTCACGGTGTCGCCGCCGCTGCACAGGCGCTCACCGGCGCCGATTCATTCGCCGTGGCGAGTCTCGACGAAGCCATGGCCATCCGCCACACCGGTCTCAGCCATCCCATCGTGCTCCTGGAAGGCGTGTTCAGCGCCGGCGAACTCGAGGAGGCCGCGCGTCAGGGTTGCGAACTCGTGGTCCACGATGCGTATCAACTGCAACTCATCGAAGCTTCGGCGCTGCGCTCGGCGCTGCGAGTCTGGCTCAAGATCGATACCGGCATGAACCGCCTGGGCTTCGCGCCGGACACCGTGCCGGATACCTGGCGGCGGCTCAGTGCCGCCAAAGCGGTGCAGGGCCCTTTGCGGCTCATGACGCATCTCTCGTCTGCTGACGAGGTATCCAACCCCAAGACCCAGACGCAGATCGAGACCTTCGCCGCTGCCACCGCCGGGCTCGACGCGGAGCGCAGCATCGCCAATTCCGCCGGCATCCTGGCCTGGCCCCAGAGCCACGCGGACTGGGTGCGCCCCGGCAGCATGCTCTACGGCGCCTCGCCCTTCGCCGCCAAGTGCGGCGCGGATGATGGGCTCAAGGCCGCCATGACGGTGGCGACTGCACTCATCGCCGTGAAGGTCCTGAAGAAGGGCGAATCCGTGGGTTATGGCGGCGCCTTCGTCGCGCCGGAGGACATGACCCTGGGGATAGCCGCCATCGGTTATGGCGACGGTTATCCGCGCCATGCTCCCAGTGGCACGCCCATGCTGGTGAGGGGCGTGCGGGTGCCGCTGGTGGGACGCGTCGCCATGGACATGATCGCGCTGGACCTGCGCAGCGTGCCAACACCAAGGGTCGGAGATCCCGTGATCGCCTGGGGACCGGAACTGCCGGTGGAGGAGATCGCCCGCGCCGCCGGCACCATCCCGCTGGAGTTGCTGTGCGGCGTCACCCAGCGGGTCAAGTACGAGATGATCGATACCAAATGAAAAACCCGCCTCTCGGCGGGTCTTCATTCAGCGGTCCCGATAGAGGGATCACTTCATCTCGTAGAAGCCCATCTTCACGCCGGCCAGTTCGATCACGTCGTTGTCCGCGAGCTTCTGCGCCTGCGCTCCGATCTCCTTGCCGTTCACGGTGGGGAAGCCCTGGCCCTGGCCGCTCTCCACGTGCACCACGAAGAAGCCGTCGGCGCGGCGCGTCACGGCCGCCACCTGCACGCCCGGGCGTCCCAGGGTGGTGAGTGCCTTGTTGAGTTCCAGTTCCTTGCCGGCGAAGCCGCCGGAGAGCACCTGCAGCTTGGCCTTCGGCAGCGCCGCGGCCTTGCCGTCGGCGCCGATGGGCGCGCCGCCCGCATCGGAGATCGCCTTGTTGACGCTGTCCATGCTCGGCACGCCGGTCTGGCTCTTGGTGCCGGGGCGGATGATCATGGTCTTCTCGAAGTCGTCCGCATCGCCCGCGGGTGCCGCACCCTTGCCGCTGACGTACTTCAGCGCGTGCCGGCCGATGGTGATGACGTCCGCCTCCTGGAGGGCGTGTTTCTTCACCAGCTTGCCGTTGACGTAGGTGCCGTTGGTGCTGTTCAGGTCTTCGAGGAAGGAATCTTTGAGGATGTTGATGATGAGCGCATGGTGGCCGGAGACCGCCATGTTGTCGATATGGATGTCGTTATCCGCCAGACGGCCGATGGTGTACCGCTCTTTCTCGAGCTCGTACTGGGCCAGTTCCTGGCCGTCCAATGTGAGTACTAACTTTCCCATGGCTACGCCTCTTGGTGTTTCATCTTCTCATCTAGCGCCACTTGACCCCACGACGCTCACGAGAACCAGTCCGTCAGCCGGTCGAAGAACCCCCTCTGGGCCTCGAACGACTTGAGCGGCTGGACCAGGACCACGGAGACGTTATCGCGTCCGCCGTTGTCGCAGGCCAGCTTGACCAGCTGTTGGGCTGCCGTCTCAAGGTTAGCACTAAATGTCTTAAGGGTTAAGTAAATGTCCGCATCCTCGACCATGTCATTCAGGCCGTCCGAGCACAAAAGGTAGATGTCGTCCGGCATGACCACGTCCTCCTGGACGTCCACCTCCACGGTGGGCTCGATCCCGAGGGCCCGGGTCACCAGGTTCTTGTTCAGTGACTTGCGGGCCTCTTCCGGGGTGTAGAAACCCCGGGCCACGAGTTCCTGGAGCAGCGAGTGGTCGGTGGTCACCTGCTCGAACTGGCCGTGGCGGATGCGGTACAAGCGCGAGTCGCCCACGTGGGCGATCGAGACGCGGTTGTTGTAGAACAGGCAGGCGACGATGGTGGTGCCCATGCCCTCGCATTGGGGCTGGCTCTTCGCCGTCTGATGGATGATGTCATTGGCCTTGAGGATCGCGTTCTTGAGCAGCATGCTCTCGGCGCTGTAGTTGTCCACGCCGCCCTGGTGCTTGTGCGCGTCCTTGATGCCGGCGGTGATGAATTCGTTGAGGGTCTGCACGGCGATGCCGCTCGCGACCTCGCCGGCCTTGTAGCCGCCCATGCCGTCGGCGACCACGACCAGGCCGCTCTCGAGATCGGTGCTGATCGAGTCCTCGTTGTTCGGGCGCACCATCCCCTTGTCGCTGTGCCCGACGAAATTCAGCTTGCCTTTATAGCTCATGCTCGTTGGCCTTTTCTTAGCTAGCTGATCTGTGCGGCACAGGCACGCACGTCCTTCGCGAACTCGGCGCCACGCTGGTAGCGCTGTTCGGGATCCTTCTGCATCGCCTTCTCGATCGCGGTATCGATGCTGGCCGGTAGCTCACCCCTGAACAAGGTCACCGGTGCGTGGGCTTCGTTGGCGATCTTGAACATCAAGGTCGCCATCGAGTCCGCCTGGAACGGCAACTGGCCGGCCAGCAACTGGTACATGGTAACACCCAGGGAGAACAGGTCGGAACGGCCATCCACCTTCTTGCCGGATAGCTGTTCCGGGCTCATGTAGGAGGGGGTCCCCAGGACCATGCCGGTCTTGGTCTTGCTGGAATCGGTGATCCGGGCGATGCCGAAGTCGGTGACCTTGATCTCGGCTTTCTCCTCGTCATACATGATGTTGGCCGGCTTGATGTCCCGGTGCACCACGTTCTGGGTATGGGCGTAGTCGAGGGCGTCGGCGGACTTGGCGATGATCTCCAGCACGGCCTTGACCGGGAGCAGGGCATTGCCCTTGGTGCGCGAAGTCAGGTCCTTGCCCTTGAGGAATTCCATGGCGATGTAGGCCAGGTCGTGCTCCTCGCCGGCGTCGTAGATGGTGACGATGTTCGGATGGTTGAGCCGGCCCGCGGTCTCGGCCTCGCGGAAGAAGCGTTCCTTCACCTCGGTCAGCTCGTCGGCGTCGAATTCCTGGGACAGCGCCATGGTCTTGATGGCCACCACGCGGTTGATCTTCGGGTCACGGCCCAGGTAGACCACGCCCATGGCGCCCTTGCCCAGTTCCTTCTCCACCTGGTAGCGGCCCAGCATCGGCTTCTGCACCGTGTCGCCCAGCATCAGGGTGCCGGCCGTGCCGCCGCCACCGCCCAGGATCACCGTGCCTTCCATCTGCTTGGAGCGGTTCATGCGCTCTGCCACGTCGCGGAACTTCGGGTTGAACTCGTTGATGTAGTGGTACACCGAGCCGGCCTTGTTGAACTGGCGCTTGCGCTCGTAGTCGAGCGCCAGGTTGTACAAGAGGTCGGCGATGGAGTCGTCCATCGGGCACTTGCGGAACTTCTCGAAGGCCATGTCCAGCTGGCCCTGGCCCTGGAAGGCCAGGCCCAGCATCTTGTTGCTCTCGGCGCTGTCGGCTTCGCTGCGCACCAGCATCTTGTTCAGCATGCCGGAACGGATGATGGTGACCACCAGATGCCCGATCACCAGCATCAGCACCGGCACCATCAGCGGCACCCACATGAACTTGCTCTTCATCAGGCCGAACTCGATGACCAGCATCAGCACGATCAGTCCCACGCTCACCAGCGCGGCGATGCCGGGCTTCAGGCGCGGCAGGGCCGCCGCCAGGTAAGCGATGATCAACAGCACCGCGAACAGGGTGACCCAACGCGACCAGGATGGCTGCGTGAAGAAGTTCTGTTGCAGGATCGAGGAGACCACGTTGGCGCCGATCAGCGCCGGCGACATGCCGGAGGAGGTGGGGGTGGGCAGGGTGGTGCCGACACCGAGCGCGGTGGCGCCGATCAGCACGATCTTGCCCTTGAAGCTCTCCGGCGGGATCTTGCCCTGCTTCACGTCGGCGTAGGAATACACCGGGAAGGGCGGGTTGCCGTTCACGTTGCCGTAGTAGAAGTTGCGCATGAAGAAATCGGGGCTGGTGCCGATGAACAGGCGGCCCACCTGCACGCCCTTGCCGGGCAGCACATGCACGTCGCTGGGTGTCAGGTTCAGGCTCTTCATGGCGATGGTCAGCGCCATGGAGGGGTAGTAGGCGTCGTAGTAGCGCAGCACCAGCGGCGACTCACGCAGCTCGCCGTCGTTGTCCGGCACGTCATCCAGGAAGCCGACGCTGGCGGCCTTGGCGAAGTCCGTCATGGGCGGCGTCATGCTCTTGGTGGCGAGCGGCTGCTGGTCGTCGGAATCGCCGGTCACCTTGCCGAGCGCGTTGCGCTCGATATAGTCCGGCGTGGCCTCGCCCTGGTTGCCGAGCGGATCGCCCAGCGTGAACAGCATCGGGATCACCACCCTGCCGGACTGCTGCATGGCGGCGGCGAGCTTGGTGTCGGTATCGGTGACGTCGTCGGCTTCCTGCAGGCGTTTGCGCAGGTCCGCGAGGTCGGTGCGCACGTTGCCCGGCACGCTCACGCTGGGTGCCTTGGCCACGGGGGCCGGCTCAGTGCCGCCGGCCGGGACCGGTGTGAGGTAGGGGGAGGCGGCACCCAAGGACGATGCGTCGTAGAACTGCATCATGTCCTTGATATAGATGCTGCCCGCATCCTCCTGGGCTTCGGAGACGAATACGGTGAAGCCGACGACCTTGGCGCCGTCCTGGGTCAGCTTATGGATGAGTTCGGCGTGGTAATCGCGGGGCCAGGGCCAGCGGCCCAGGGTATTGATGCTGGCATCGTCGATGGCGATGACGGCGATGTCCGGATCCGGGGCGGCGGAGGTCCAGTTCATCCCCAGGTCATAGGCCGCCGTCTCAGTACGGTTGAAACCGTCCGAGAAGATGACATAAGCCACGAGGATGAACACCAGTCCGTAGGCGACGCCTGCGAACCAGTCGCTGCTCCAAAAGCCCTTTTTCACCCCTACCCCTGCCCTAAGAGGCCTTATCAAGCATGGTCCATACTACCTTGAATTTTCATGGAAATGGAAGGAAACCGCCCGGGAAATCAGGGGGGTTACGGGGTGTTACCATGCCGCCTTTCCCGCGTCCTTGAGCCATGAAAAAGACCAAGACCGTCTACGTCTGTGACGCCTGCGGCGGCAAATCGCTGCGTTGGGCCGGCCAATGCCCGGATTGCGGCGCCTGGAACACACTCACCGAGACCCAGACCTTGGCCGGAAACCGGCCTGCGCCGGAGATCGCCGGCGGCCCGGCGCCGCTGGAAAGCCTGGATCAGGCCCAGCACCGGGAGACGCCTCGGTTCGCCACCGGCCTCGACGAACTGGACCGGGTATTGGGGGGTGGTCTGGTCCCCGGGTCCGTGATCCTCATCGGCGGCGACCCCGGCATCGGCAAATCCACGCTCCTGTTGCAGGCCACGGCGAGCCTGGCCCGCGGCCGCCCTGTCCTCTATGTGAGTGGCGAAGAATCGCTCAGTCAGGTGGGCCTCAGGGCCCGGCGCCTGGAAGTGGCGGATGCCCCCGTGACCCTGGCCGCCGAGACCTGCGTGGAACGGATCCTGGAGGCGGCCCACCAGGCCAAGCCGGGCGTGCTGGTGATCGATTCCATCCAGACCGTGTTCAGCTTGAGCCTGCAGTCAGCGCCCGGCGCCGTCGCGCAGCTGCGCGAGAGCACCGCGCTCCTGACCCGTTATGCCAAGCAGAGCGGCACCGTCGTGATCCTCATCGGTCACGTCACCAAGGAAGGCGTGATAGCGGGTCCCCGCGTGCTGGAGCACATGGTGGATGCGGTGTTGTATTTCGAGAACGACGCCGGCAGCCGCTACCGCATCATCCGCTCGGTCAAGAATCGCTTCGGCGCCGCCAACGAACTCGGCGTGTTCGCCATGACCGAGACCGGCCTGAAAGAGGTCAAGAACCCGTCCGCCATCTTCCTCTCGCGACATGGCGAGCCCGTGTCCGGCAGCGCCGTCACGGTGATCCGCGAGGGCACCCGGCCCATGCTCATCGAAGTGCAGGCGCTGGTGGACGAGAGCCCGCTCAACAACCCGCGTCGCGTCGCGGTGGGCATGGACGTGAACCGGCTCTCCATGCTGCTCGCGGTCATGCACCGTCACGGCGGCGTGGCGCTCTTCGGCCACGACGTGTTCCTGAACGTGGTGGGCGGCCTGCGCGTCAGCGAGACCGCCGCCGATCTCGCGGTGCTCCTGGCCGCGCTCTCCAGCTTCCGCGACAAACCCTTGCCGGGCGAACTCATTCTGTTCGGCGAGGTGGGCCTCGCCGGCGAGATCCGTCCGGTCTACAACGGCGAGGATCGTCTGCGGGAAGCCGCCAAACACGGCTTCAAGCGCGCCATCGTGCCTAAGGCCAACGCGCCGAAGAAAGGATCAATCGAAGGACTCGAAGTCATCGGCGTGACGAGATTGGCTGAGGCGATCGCGTCTATTTAGTCTTCTTGGTCTTCTTCGGCGCTGCCAGCGGCACCGACAGGAACAAGCGCACCGTCTTCACCGTGTTGTCGCTGGTCTGCACGATCTCGAAGGAGTGGCCGAACAGCTTGAACGCCGTGCCCGGCTGCGGGATGGTCTCCAGGAACTCGAGTATCAATCCGTTCAGGGTCTTCGGTCCGTCGATGGGCAGCTTCAGGTGCAGCACCCGGTTCAGGGCGCGCACATTGGCGCTGCCGTTGATGAGGTAGCTCTTCTCGCTCTCCTGGTAGACGTCCTTGTGCTGGGCCGCGGGGTCGGTGGTGAACTCACCGACGATCTCCTCCAGGATGTCCTCCAGCGTCACCAGGCCCTGGATGTCGCCGTACTCATCCACCACCAGGCCGATGCGTCTCTTCGCGGTCTGGAAGTTCAGCAACTGCCGCTGCAGCGAGGTGCCTTCCGGCACGAAGTAGGCGTCCCGCAGGATCTCGCGTAGCGCTTCTTTGCCCGCATCGTGGCGCGAGAGCAGGTGCAGGACCTGGCGGGCATGCACGAAACCCAGCATCTTGTCGATGCCGCCTTCGTACACCGGCAAGCGCGTGTGCTGGCTGTTCTGCAACAGGTGCACTATCTCGTCCCAGTCCGCCTCGATGTCGATGCCGCTGATCTCATTGCGCGGCACCATGATGTCCTCGGCGGTGATCTTCTCCAGGTCCAGGATGCTCAACAGCATGCGCTGGTGGCGTTTGGGGATGAGCGCGCCGGCTTCGGTCACCACGCTGCGCAACTCCTCGCTGCTCATGGAATGCAGCGGCGCCTGGTCGGCGCGGATGTTCATGATCCTCAGCACGCCGCGGGTGAAGCTGTTCACCACCCACACCACCGGCCACAAGAGCTTCAGCAGGGGCCAGTAGATGTACGCCGCTGGGAAGCCGAAGCGCTCGGGATAGAGCGCCGCCAGGGTCTTGGGCGTGATCTCGGAGAAGATCAGCAGCGCCAGGATCAGCAGGCCGCCGGCGATGGCCACCGCGCTGTCGCCGCCGATGCGCAGCGCGACCAGCGTGGTGAGGGAGGTGGCGGCCACGTTGGCGAGCGTGTCGCCCAGGCGCATCAGGCCGATCAGCCGGTCCGGGCGCTTCAGCAACTGTTCCGCGAGCTGCGCGCCACGGTGGCCCGCGCGGGCCAGATGCCGCAGCCGGTAGCGGTTGAGGCTCATGAGCGCGGTCTCGGAACCGGCGAAGAACGCCGACAGCGTGAGGCAGCCGCACACCACGCCGATGAGATAGGAGATCGGGAAGTCTTTCATGGCCGCGGGCTAAGCCTGGCGGCCGCGGTTTTCGCGGTCGTTCACCAGTGCCGGCCCAGGATCAGTTCCAGCACCAGCTTGCTGCCGAAGTAAGCCAGCAGCAGGAAACCGAAACCACTCAGGGTCCAGCGGGTCGCGGTGCGCCCGCGCCAGCCGAACTTCCAGCGTCCCCACAGCAGCACCGCGAACACCACCCAGGCGGCCCCGGAGAGGATGGCCTTGTGCGCCAGGTGCTGGGACATGAAGTTCTGCACGAAGATGAGCCCCGTGAAGAGCGAAGCCGTCAGCAGCACGAAACCGGCGGCGATCAACTGGAACAGGAAGCGTTCCATCTCCTGCATGGGCGGCAAGGTGCTCAGCACGCCGCCGACGCTGCCGCGGCGCAGGCGCCGTTCTTGCAGGTACAGCACCGCTGCCTGCAACGCGGCCACGCCGAGCAGGCTGTAAGCCAGCATCGAAGTCAGGATGTGCAGGTCCAGCGGCCAACCGCGATCGCTCAGCAGCAGCACATCGTGGGGGAAGAGTTCCGCCGAGAGCACGCTGATGCCGGCCAGCGGGAACAAGGCCAGCCCCAGGTTCTCGAAATCCGGTTTGAGGAAGGTGCAGAGCGCGATCAGCGCCATCAGCCAGCCGGCCAGCGCCAAGGCGTTGAAATAACCGAAGTCCAGGCCATGCGGTGTGGCCACGAGCCCGTAGAGCAATACCGTGTGGATGAATACCGCCGCGATCGCCGCGCTGATGGTGAAACCGCGGCTCTCGCGCAGCAGCGTGGGGCCGGTCTGCAGCAGCCGCAGCAGCAGCCCTGAGGCGGCCAACAGGTAGAGGGCGAGGTCGAGTAGGGCGGTGCCGGTGAGCTGCATGGCTTAGGTGTCTGGCTGAAAGGGGCTGCTACCCAGAGGCGAAAACCATCATCGCATAGGGCCGAAGTCCCGTGAAGGACCGTATATATAAGGCTGTGTTAAGCTTGCCAGGCGGAGCGGGGACCGCCATTTCTAGGGCCATTTCGACGATGGGTATCAGGATTCTGGGTTGCAGCGGCGGGATCGGCGCGGAACTACGCACCACCTCCTTGCTGGTGGACGACGACACGCTCATCGACGCGGGCACGGGTCTGGGCGACCTCACGCTCGACGAGATGCGCCAGATCCGCCATGTGTTCTTTACCCACTCGCACCTCGATCACACCTGCGGCCTGCCGCTCCTGATCGACACCATCTTCGATCACCTCAAGACGCCGCTCACGGTCTATGGCCGGTCCGAGACCCTGGACGCGGTGCGCAAGTACATCTTCAACTGGGTCATGTGGCCGGACTTCGGCGAGCTGCCGGAGAAACAAAACGCGGTGCTGGCTTACAGGCCGCTCAAGCTCGGTGAGCGCGTCGCCAGGGGCGAGCGCAACTTCCACATGATCGAGGTCAACCACACCGTACCCGGTGCCGGCTACATCCTCGAGCGCAAGGGCAAGGTCTTCGCCTTCACCGGCGACACCTACACCAACGACACATTCTGGGCAGCCGTGAACGCCTATCCGCGGGTGGACGCGCTCATGGTGGAGACCGCCTTCGCCAACAGTAACCGCAAGCTCGCGGACCTGGCCAAGCATTATTGCCCCGAGACTCTCGCCGAGGATCTCAAGAAGTTCAAGCACGCATGCCCGGTGTACATAACGCATCTCAAGCCCGGCAGCGAAGACGTGATCTTCCAGGAGATCCTCAAGGCTCTGCCCAAGCACAAGGTGCATCGTCTGAAAGGCGGCGAGGTCTTCGACTTATAATCGTTGACCTTTCGTTTTCCGGCCCCATCTCCGTCCCATGTTCAAATCACTCACTGACAGACTTACCAAGACGCTGAACGCGTTGCGCGGCACCGGCCGCCTGTCGGAGCAGAACATCCGCGATGCCCTGCGCGATGTGCGCATGGCCTTGTTGGAAGCAGACGTGGCCTTGCCGGTAGTGAAGGCGTTCACGGACGCAGCCCGCGACCGGGCGCTCGGCACCGAAGTCACAGCCAGCCTCACGCCGGGCCAGGCCTTCATCAAGGTCGTCCACGACGAGTTGCTGAAAGCCATCGGTCCCGGCGCACCCCTTGATCTCAATGCCACCCCACCCGTCACCATCCTGCTGGCCGGCCTGCAGGGCGCGGGCAAGACCACCAGCGCCGCCAAGCTGGCGCGCCATCTCAAGGACAAGCTCAAGAAGAGCGTGCTGCTCGCGAGCACCGATGTCTACCGCCCCGCGGCGCGCGAGCAGTTGCAGCGCCTCGCCTCCCAGGTGGACGTGGCGTATTTCCCGTCCGACAGCGACGACCCGCTCAGCATCGCCAAGGCCGCACTGACCGAGGCGAAGCTCCGCTTCCACGACGTGCTGATCGTGGACACTGCCGGCCGCCTGCACGTGGATCAGGAGCTGATGCAGGAAGTGCAGCAGCTCAACGATCTCCTGTCGCCGAAAGAAGTCCTGTTCGTCATGGACGCCATGGCGGGCCAGGATGCCGCCAACGCCGCCGCCGAGTTCGGCAAGGCGCTGCCGCTCACCGGCGTGATCCTCACCAAGGCGGATGGCGACGCCCGCGGCGGTGCCGCGCTCTCGGTGCGCCACATCACCGGCGTGCCCATCAAGTTCATGGGGGTGGGGGAAGACGTCTCCGCGCTCGAAGCCTTCCAGCCGGATCGCATCGTTGGCCGGATCCTGGGCATGGGCGACGTGCTGGCGCTGGTGGAGCAAGCCCAGGAGAAGTTCGACCAGGAGCAGGGCGCGGCGCTCGCCGACAAGCTCAAGAAGGGCAAGCGCTTCGACCTCATGGATTACCGTGCCCAGCTCACCCAAGTCATGGCCATGGGCGGCATGGGTGCCATGCTGGACAAGCTGCCGGGCGGCGCCGCCATGGCCGGCAAGGTGAACCCGCAATCCGGCGACAAGGAACTCAAGCGCCAGATCGCCATCATCGACTCCATGACCGCCAGGGAGCGGGCCAAGCCCGACGTCCTCAACGGTTCGCGCCGCCGGCGCATCGCATTGGGTTCCGGCACCCAGGTCCAGGAAGTGAACCGGCTCATCAAGCAATACGACCAACTCGCGGATGTAATGAAAAAGATGTCCGGCGCGGGCGGTATGGCCAAAATGATGCGAGCCATGAAGGGCAAGTTCCCTAGTGGGGGAGGCCGCCCTTTTTAGGTTGAGAGCCTGCGCCGGTGGCTGGGTGAGGCGGGATGTTTTGATGACATGCCCAAAGGCATGTCGTCCCCGCCGAGCGCCCGGGCATGGAAAGCCCGGGCGGGCCGGCCTGCACGGCAGGGATGCTGGGCAGGGGAGTCGGGCTGTTTCAGGCCGACCCGTATTTTCGGCCTTTTTCCCGGCTTTCTAAGCGTTTCTCACCCCCAAAACCCGCGTAACCCCTTCTCTTTTCTCCGGATTTCCGTAAAATACCCTGCTCTTTTACCGCGGGCTGGCCCCCTTAGGTCGGCCCCTGTTTTTTATAGAGGATCAGATTTCATGGTGACTATCCGTTTGAGCCGTGGCGGCGCCAAGAAGCGCCCCTTCTACCACCTGGTGGCGACCAACAGCCGCAGCCCGCGTGACGGCCGCTACATCGAGCGTCTCGGTTTCTACAATCCCCTTGCTGCGAAGCACGAGGAGACCCTGCGCGTGGACGCCGAGCGCGTGAAGCATTGGCTCTCGAAGGGTGCGCAGCCTTCTGACCGCGTGCAGTACCTGCTCAAGGAGCACAAGGTCGCCCTGTAAGTCCCATGAGCGGTGAGCGCAAGCGCAAGCGCATCGTCATCGGCAAGGTCGGCGGGCCGTTCGGCGTAAAGGGTTGGATCAAGCTCCTCTCCTGGATCGAACCGCGCGAAGAGATCGCTGATTACTCCCCCTGGCAGATCGGGCGCGGGGGCGAGTGGAAAGATTGGAAGGTCGCCGAGTTCCGGCCCCACGGCAAGGGACTCGCCGCCAGGCTCGTGGGCCTGGACGACCGCGACAAGGCCGCCGAACTGCTCGGCGCCGACATCGCGGTGTGGCGCGATCAGCTGGGTGAACCTGAACCCGGCCGGTATTACTGGGCTGATCTCATCGGCCTCGAAGTGAAGAGCACGGAAGGTCCGAGCTTCGGCAGAGTGGAAGGATTGATGGCCACCGGCGCGAATGACGTGCTGGTGGTGAAGGGAGAACGGGAACGCCTCATCCCGTACATCCAGGAACAGGTGATCAAGAGCGTGGATCTGGACGCCGGGATCATCGTAGTGGACTGGGATCCGGATTTCTGAAGAGGCAGTGATGCATATCGAAGTCATCACGTTGTTTCCGGAGAGCGTCACGACGCTACTCCAGTTCGGCGTGACGGGACGCGCGGTGGAGCGCAAGTTGTTGCAGGTGGGGACCGAGAACCCGCGCGACCATGCCACCGACAAGCACAAGAGCGTGGACGACCGGCCCTACGGCGGCGGCCCCGGGATGGTGATGAAGGTCGAGACCCTGCGCGCGGCGATACACGCAGCCAAGGCTCGGACCGGAACAGGCGCCAAGGTCATCTACCTGAGCCCCCAGGGCCGGCAGCTGGACCAGGCGGGCGTGCAGGAACTGGCGAAGCACCCGGCACTGATATTGGTGGCGGGCCGGTACGAAGGGGTGGACGAACGCCTCATCGAGACCGAGGTGGACGAGGAATGGTCCATCGGCGATTACGTGCTGTCCGGCGGCGAGCTGCCGGCACTGGTGATGATAGACGCGCTGGCGCGGCTCATCCCCGGGGCGCTGAACGACGAGGAGTCGGCGGCCCAGGACTCGTTCATGAACGGGTTGCTGGATTGTCCGCACTACACGCGGCCCGAGGATCTTGAGGGCCGGCGCGTGCCGGAGGTCTTGCTCTCCGGCGACCATGCGGCGATACGCCGCTGGCGCATGCAGCAGATGTTGGGACGGACGTGGCTTAGGCGTCCGGACCTTTTGAAAGAGTTGGCGTTGAGCGCGGAACAACAGGAGTTGCTCGAGGACTTCATCCGCGACCACGGCCAGGAAGATAACTGAACGGATTACGAACTAAAGGTATGCAGTCATGAACAAGATGATCCAGGCGGTCGAAGAAGCGCAGATGAAGAAAGTCCCGGACTTCAAGCCCGGCGACACCTTGGTGGTACAGGTCAAGGTGAAGGACGGCGAGCGCGAGCGCCTGCAGGCCTTCGAGGGCCTGGTCATCGCCATGAGCAACCGCGGCCTCAACTCCTCGTTCACCGTGCGCAAGATCTCGCACGGTGAGGGCGTGGAGCGCACCTTCCAGACCCACAGCCCGGTCATCGGCGGCATCGAAGTGAAGCGCAAGGGCGACGTGCGCCGCGCCAAGCTGTACTACCTGCGTGATCTCGCTGGTAAGGCTGCACGTATCCGCGAGAAAGTGTAAAAAGCTGCTGCGCTCGGCAGGGCGTTGTTGGGCTTCGGATTCGCAGTCGGTCATGCACACAAGAGTGCACTCCCTCCTGCTCACCTCGCCCGCCTAGCCCCGCCTTCGCTCGCGACGCTTTTTACGAGAATTAAGACTGCATTGGGTTGATACACTAAACGGGCGCGAAAGCGCCCGTTTTGTTTATGGGGGTCCTCGTGCCGGGAACGCGCCGCCTCGTCTGCTGCCTGCTCGCTATGTCCCTGGCGACCGCCGGCGCGGCTTACGCCAAGGCTCCCAAGAGATCCTACGCGACGCCCGCAGCCACGGCGCCTGCTGCTTCTGCTGCCCAGCCGGCGCTCCCGCCCGCCACCATCACCGAACCCGTGGCGGTCACGAAGCCGGCGCCGCCAGCAGCGACTACCCCGCCGGGAGCGTCGACCACGGCGCCCGCAGCGACCACTGCCACGGTGCCCGTCGCCGATCCGAACCTCACCCTGGTCAGCGGCATGGCCTCCGCCGGTGCGCCTCGCATCGCGCTCGAGATCATGGACCGCGATCAGCCGGATGCGGCGCAGGACCTGGTGGGCTGGATGGCCTGGGAGCGGGAACGCATCTATATCTATCAGACCGCCCGTGCCTGGAAGGAGGTCATCGAGCGGGCCGGGAAGATGCCGGCGGAAGCGACCCCGGACTTCCATCGCTGGGAGAGCATGCAGGCGGCGGATGCCTGGCTGCATCTGGGCGATGGCGCGAAAGCCTTGAGTCTCGTGCAACCGCTGGTCTGGGATGGCGCATCGCCGCCGGACCCGGCCACGCTCGTGCAACTGCGTCAGCTCATCATCCGCAGCTACACCGTCATCGGTAAGTTGGACGATGCCCAGGCCGCCGTCATCCGTTACCGCGCGGACTATCCGAAAGATGCCGGCGACTGGCCGCTCCTGGAAGCGCGCTTGTATCTGCGTCTCAAGCAACCGCAATCGGCGCTGGAAGTGTTGCAGGACGTGAAGGGTGACGAGGCGGAGATGCTCTCGCTGCTCGCTTCATTGCGCGCCGGCAAGACCGCGCCGGGCGATGCCTTAGGTCAGGCCGTGCACATCGGCAGCGACAGCAAGGCACCGGTGCAGAAAGCGGTGCGTGCCTGGCTCATCGCTGCGGAGGCGGGCGACATGCTCAAGAACCCCGTGGCCCGCATCCAGGCTCTCCAAGACGCGCTCGGCCTGCAAGCCACGCTCATCGAGCAGGATGAAGTGTTCACCCTCTCGCCGGACATGCTTTGGGAAGCCTACGAGCATTACGGTGAGGATCTCGGCAACGATCTGCAGTTGGTGGTGGGCGACGACCAGGGCTGGTTCGTGGCCGCGTCCAATGCCTATGACAGCAAGCCCGTGGATGCGCTGGCTCTTATGACCGTGGTCGCTTATGACGTACAGGGAAGTACTAATGCCGCGGGAGGCATGGAGCCGGAAGCGGCCAAGGCTGAACATATGCGGCAGGGGGAAGTGGCCCACGGCGAGTTCGCCGCGCTCATCCAGAAGCAGCGCTACGGCGATGCGGTGCTGCGGCATCTGTATCTCGACTCCAAGCGTTTCAAGGGACCCAAGACCATCCCCGCAACCGTGCGCTACATCCTGGTGGATGACGTGATGGAACTGCCGGACATCCCCTTGGCTTCCCAACTCATGCAGGGTCTGGAGACACCGCCGCCAACCGAGCCCGGTGAGAAGCCGGGCGATCCCGCCGTGGCGGACGCTGCCTGGCAGTTGAAGCGTGCCCACGTGTTCATCCTCGGCGGCGATCCGGAGCAGGGCATCGCTGAGCTGAGGAGATTGATTGAGGAAAGCGCCGGCGACGCACAGGGACGTGCTAGCGCCGCGGGAGACAGGATGTCGGGAGCGGCGGTGATCTCCTCAGACGATTTGTTGCAGGAGATCTTCGACCTGCAGACCCTGCACCGGGACAAGGAAGCCATACCGCTGTTCGAGGCCTTGCTGAAGACCGATCTCAAACCCGAGCAGCGCCGCCAGATGCTCTACTGGACCGCCGATTCCTATAAAGCGGTCGGTGATCATGCCAAGGCCGCGGAGCTGTATCTGCGCTCCGCCATGCAGCCGGGTCCTTTCACCATGGACCCCTGGGCCCAGACTGCCCGCTATCAGGCGGCGCAGATGCTGGCGCAGGCCGGTTACCTGGACGACGCGCGTAACCTATATACCGGTCTTCTCAGCGCCACCAATGATCCCGCCCAGCAGGCGGTGCTGAATCACGACTTGCAGCAACTATTGCTCATGACCAACAAGCCCGGCGGCGATTTGCATTGAGCTTCAACTGAATTTTCTGGTAACGGTGTAATTTATGGAAAAGAAGAAAACTGGGAAGTCGTCAGCTCGTTCGCGCGCCGACAAGGTCAAACCATTCAGATGCAAGAATTTAGTCGCTGTTATTGAGGACCCGCATGATATTAGGAATATCGGCACAGTGATAAGAAACGTAAATGCCCTAGGCGTTGATAAGACGTATATCGTTGATCCGCGAAAAGCTCTTCCTGATGACTGGCAAGATATGCGCGAGAGTCGGTCGCTCTCTAAGCCATCGGTTTCCGCGATCAAATGGACTTTCGTCAAACGCTTTGATAGCACCGAGGAATGCATTGCACACTTGGAGAAAAACCGCTTCGTGTCAATCGTCACCTCGCCCCATATCAAAGGTAAGAAGAATGCGACTCTAGAAGAGGTTGATTTTACTGTTCACTACAAATTGGCGGTGTGGTTTGGAAGCGAAGCCCGTGGAATAAGTGATAAAGCAATCGAACATAGTGATTTGTGCGTGAGCATTCCTATGTTCGGGATGATTGAGAGTTTGAATTTAGGGACTACCTCAGGGATAGTTTTATATGAGGCCACGAAGCAACGCCGCCAATATATGCGGATGTATCGCAAGCGAAATAAGCGAGTAAGAATAAAAGAAACATAAGGTGCGTCATGCTCGAACGAAATTCTCTGAAAGCCCTCGACGAAGCCCTCTGCGTACTGGAGCAGGGCTTCTCCAAGATGCCGGACTTCAATCCCGCACCCCTTTCTGCCAAAGGCCGCGAAGTCCTGCTCGAGACCGCGCGGCGCCTGCAGGATAACTATCCCTATCCGCATCCTTTATATGCGGGCCAGATGCTGAAGCCGCCCCATGCCATGGCGCGCCTCGCCTACATGCTGGCCCTGTGGATAAATCCCAATAACCACGCGTTGGACGGCGGCCGCGCCAGTTCTGCATTGGAACGCGAGGCGGTGGCCGCCATCGCCACGATGTTCGGATATACCGATCACTTAGGCCATCTCTCTGCCAGCGGCACCATCGCGAATCTCGAAGCCCTCTGGGTCGCGCGCCACGCCAAGCCCGGCCTGGTCTTGGCCTCGTCCCAGGCCCATTACACCCACAGCCGCATGTGCGAAGTGTTGGGGCTGCCCTTCAAGAGTGTCGCCGTCGATTCACATGGGCGCATGGATCTCGATGCCTTGGAAGATTTGCTCAAGCGTGAGCAGGTGGCCACCGTGGTCGTGACCCTCGGCAATACCGCGCTCGGTGCCGTCGATCCACTGCATGAGATCGTCAAGCTGCGCGCCAAATACGGCTTCCGTATCCACGTGGACGCCGCCTATGGCGGCTACTTCAAACTGGTGGATAACTTGGGCGCCGATGCCCGCGCCGCCTACGACGCGACGCCTGAGGCCGATTCCATCGTGGTGGACCCGCATAAGCATGGCTTGCAACCCTACGGTTGCGGTTGCGTGCTGTTCAAGGATCCCTCCGTGGGCCGCTACTACAAGCACGACTCGCCCTATACCTATTTCACCTCCGCCGAGCTGCACCTGGGCGAGATCAGCCTGGAGTGTTCCCGCGCCGGCGCCGCGGCCGTCGCGCTCTGGGCGACGCAACGCCTCTTGCCCATGGTCCCGGGCGGCGAGTTCGCCACAGGTCTAAGCTCAGGGCGAGCCGCCGCGCTCGACATGCACAAGGCGCTCGGGCAAGACAGCCGCTATCTGGCCGGCACCGCGCCGGAACTGGATATCGTGGTCTGGACTCTCGCGGGTTCGGGCCGCAAGCAGGCGGGGGAGCGGGCCCAGGCCGTGTTCGATGCAGCCGCCGAGCGGCACCTGCATCTCGCGCTGCTGAAAGTGTCGGATGCCCTAAGTAAAGCCTGGTGGCCCAAGCTCGTGGCGGACGCGGACGTCACCGCTGCCTTGCGCTCCTGCCTCATGAAGCCGGAGCATAAGGAATGGCTGCCGAAGATCCGCACTATCCTCGACGCCGCCACGGGAGCAGTATTGGAAGCCTGAGCTTTCTGTAGAGGGGATGGGGATGAAAGTTTCGTTCCTCGCCGCGTTGTCGGGTGCTCTCGTACTCATCACAGCTTTCGCTGTCGCCGACAGCCTGCCCCTGGGAGATGGCAAGGTCGCCGGCGCGCCGCGCGTCGGTTATCTCTATTCCTGTCTTACCGATTTC
Source organism: Gammaproteobacteria bacterium (assembly GCA_036271575.1). Taxonomy (GTDB): domain Bacteria; phylum Pseudomonadota; class Gammaproteobacteria; order Natronospirales; family REEB76; genus DASUBN01. The sequence goes on along the minus strand of DATBAJ010000042.1, from coordinate 1,417 downwards.
AGCGGTCACGGCGCAGCCCATAGCGGGCCCTGGATCCAGGGCGACACCTGGACGCCTTCCGATAAACCTGCGGTGCAGGGCGCCGTGTCCTGGCCTAACTCCAGCATCAGTATCAGTCTCGAGGGCGGCAAGCGCGTCATCCGCGCCAACGATCTGCCCAAGCACACCACCGGCACGTTCCCCATCCAGCAGAGCGATCCGGCATACCAGTACGACCACAACCCGAATTCCATCCGCACGCAGGACATCGTGCTCAGCCTGCCGGCCGACCCCAGCGCCGCCGCCGCACCGGGCTGCCTGCCCATGGGCATCATCGGCTTCGCCCTCACCGGCGCCGCGATCTTCGACGCCGTGGATGCGGCCGGTCGCGACGCCGTGGCCCATGAGGTGCAGGATCACTGCAACGGCCATCCGCAGCACGAAGGGCAGTACCACTACCACGGTCCCTCGCCCTGCATGCGCGACGATGCGGGCGCCGCCGGCCGCCACAGCGACCTCATCGGTTATGCCCTGGACGGCTATGGCATCTACGGCGAGCACGGCGAAGGCGGCAAGCTCCTGCACGATTCCGACCTGGACGCCTGCCACGGCCATACCCACGCGGTGATGTGGGATGGCAAGTTGCAGGTGATCTATCACTATCACCTCACCCCGGAATATCCCTACACCCTTGGCTGTTTCCATGGCAGCGTGGACCCGAGCCTGTTGCAGCGCATGGACACACGTGAAGGCCAAGGCATGAGCAGCGGCCCGCAGGGCGGTCACGCACCGCAGGGCAGGCAGGGCCCGCATGCCAACCCGGCGGCGCTCACGCGTGCCGCAGATATCCTCGGTATCTCAGCGGATCGGTTGCGCGCGGCCTTGGGTCCGCCGCCGCCGGATTTCGCCAAGGCCGCCGCCACCCTCGGCATCGGCGAAGACAAGTTGCGCGACGCCATGCGCAAGGCGCGCCAGGAGACGGAAGGCCAGGGCGATCAGGGCCAGGGAGCGCCGCCGTCTCCTCCTTCTTGAGAGGCGACCGTCCCGTACCCAAGTTAAGCTTGGCGCTCTTGCCATATGCAGCCGGAGCACAAGGAGTGGCTGCCTAAGATCCGCGAAATCTTGGACGCTTCTACTTCCTCAGTCTTGGCGCATAATTGAAACCCGAATTTATCCATATCCATCCCTTCTCCCTCCGGGAGAAGGGCAGGGATGAGGGTCTGGTTTTCTTAAGGAAGGTCCGAGTAATGGCTCAAAAGAACTTCTTTGTAGTGGTGTTCGGTGGGATCTGGAAGGTGTGGGATATTTTATGCCGCATCATCATCAACATCGTCATCACCATCACGGTGCTGCTCTTGGGCGTCGGTGCCATGGTCGGTGGCAGCCGCCACGCAACGGTCCCGTCCAGCGCGGCGCTGGTGGTGGATATCCAGGGCGC
>DATBAJ010000041.1:0-53779 GCA_036271575.1 Gammaproteobacteria bacterium | reverse complement strand
GCGATGCCTTGCGCGAAGTATCCCAAGGACAGGAATCCCGCCCACCCGTAGCCCGCCTTGCTGCCGCGAAACAGGAACGCAGCCAGGAGCGCCAGCGGCAGCAGACTCGAGGCCGCCCAGATCAGCCGTACCTGCGGCGGTGCCACCGCCAATATCCCGAGCCAGAGCGCGAGCCAGCCCGCCAGGGCCATGAAGGCCGAGCGCGCTAGCACCCGGCCGGTGAACTGGAGTTTCACTGCGCCTGCAGCCGGCGCGCCACGTCGGCGACCCGCGCGCCCAAGGCCTGGCACAGGCGCTTCTCGACTTCGCTCACGGCGCGATCGCTGTTGGCGCCGGCGTGATGGGTGGGTCCGTAGGGCGTTCCGCCGCCACTGGTCTCCATCAAACCGGATTCGGTATAGGGCACGCCGACCATGATCATGCCGTGATGCATGAGCGGCAGCATCATGGAGAGTAGGGTGCTCTCCTGCCCGCCGTGCAGCGAGGAGGTGGAGGTGAACACGCCGGCGGGTTTGCCGCTCAGGACCCCCGACAGCCAGAGTCCCGCGGTACCGTCCAGGAAGTACTTGAGCGATGCCGCCATATTGCCGAAGCGGGTAGGGCTGCCCAACACCAGGCCGGCGCATTCCTTGAGATCTTCGAGCGTGGCATACGGCGGTCCGGAAGCAGGGATCGCATCCGCCACCGCTTCGCTCACCGCCGAGACCGCGGGTACGGTGCGCAGGCGCGCCGTCATGCCGCTGACGCTCTCCACGCCGCGGCATACCTGCTGGGCCATCTCGGCGGTGGCGCCGTGGCGGCTGTAATAGAGGACCAGGATGTCGCGGTTCACAGGATCTCCAGCACCGCATCCGGCGGGCGGCCGATGCGTGCCTTGCCGCCGGCGAAGACCACCGGCCGCTGGATCAGTTCAGGGTTGGCGTGCATGAGCTCCACCAACTGACTGCGGCTGAGCTTGGGGTCGTCGGCCCGCACGCGGCTGTAGCTCTCTTCGTTGTCGCGCATCAGCCCGCGCGCCTCCAGCCCCAGGAGGCCCAGGGCCTGCTCGATCTCGACGACGCTGGGGGGCGATTTGAGGTATTCCACCACCGTGGGCTCGATGTCGCGCTCCTGCAACAGAGCCAGGGTTTCCCGGGATTTCGAGCAGCGCGGGTTGTGCCAGATTGTGACTTTTTGCATACGCCGGATCTGCACGCGCGAGGGTCCAGATGATGCGCCACTATAGCTCAGGCCTCTCGCTTGACGGGCATCGGCGGGCGCTGATAGCGTCCGTCTCGCTGAATTTATGGGGTCCGATGGCTTGACGACTCGACACCACAAGCTGTTTCACAGCGTACGACTGGGCTCAGGCCTCGCGGCGCTGATGCTGTTGATGGCCTGTGCCGGTGCTCCGGTGCAGGAGATGAGCGACGCGCGTCAGGCGGTGGCGGCGGCTGAGCAAAGTCTTGCCGGTAAGCCCACGACTCCCGATCTCGCCAAGGCCCGGCAATACCTGCAAGCAGCGCAGGTGGCGCTCGATGCCGGCGACTTCGGCACCGCTCGCGGAGATGCCGAACTCGCCAGGCAACTCGCGCTGCGCGCCATGGGCTTGAGTCAACAGACAGACATTTCCGGCCATTCTCCCGGCTGATACGCCGCTCCGAAATCCGCCCGCAACAGCCTGTTTCTTGACACCTCCGGCATCCGGGCGCTAACCTTGCGACACATTTATGTCGTCTTTCCCGGGCTGCGCTCAATCGCAGCTCGAGGCGTCGAATAACAATCCAGTGGAGAACCTCATGAAGAATGTCCTGAAGCAATCCGCAGTGCTGCTGCTGATGGCCGGTCTCGTGGCCGGTTGCGCCAGCAACAAGCCGAAACCGCAAGCTGCCGCTTCGGGCCCGACGCCCGCCGCCGCTGCCGCCACCCAGGCCATCAGCGATGCCCAGGCGGTGATCGCCGGCGCGCAATCGCCCTGCACCGATACCGGCAATGCCGCTGACCTGCTGTCCCAGGCCCAGGCCGCCCAGGCATCTGACCCGGCCAAGGCCCAACAGCTCGCCGCCCAGGCCAAGCAGGCCGCCAGCGACGCCATCAACAACTGCTACCTGGCCAAAGCCAAGGACTTGCAGTCCCAGGCCCAGGGCTTCAAGAGCCTGAGCGCTGACCAGCAATCCCGTCTGGCCCAGGCCGGTACGTACATCGGCAGCAATCAGGGCAAGCCCGCCTATGACCTGCTCGCTGCGTTGGTGGCGGAACTGCAGGCGGCGCACATGACCTACACGGTGGTGAGGGGCGACAGCCTGTGGCGTATCGCCGGCAAATCCGACGTGTACGGCAACCCCTACCAGTGGCCGCTGATCTTCAAGGCCAATGCCGACAAGATCAAACATGCCGACAAGATCTATCCCAAGCAGTCCTTCGACGTGGTGAAGAACCCGACCCAGACGGACGCGGATGCGGCGGTGCACTATGCCAAGCATCGCGGTGCCTGGCAGGGCAACAAGGCCTCTAAGAAGGATAAGAAGTTCGCCGCTGGCAATCCTTAACAGGGTTGGATGACGATAATGAAAAGGGCCCTCCGGGGCCCTTTTCTTTTAGGATAAGACCATGGTCTGCAAGCGTTGTCTGGTCTCGGGGAAAGTGCAGGGCGTGTTCTACCGCGCCAGTACCGCGGAGCGTGCGCGCGCCTTGGGCGTCACCGGTTACGCCAGGAATCTGCCGGATGGCCGCGTGGAAGTGCTGGCTTGCGGCGAGGAAGCCAAGCTCAGGGATCTCATCGATTGGTTGTGGAAGGGTCCACCGGCGGCCAAGGTGGACGATGTGGCGGTCGAAGAGATCGAAGTCGATCCCACGCCCTCGAAGTTCGACACCCGCTGAGTCAGCGATCCATGTACCAGCGCTGGCTGAGTGCCTTCAATACCTGATCCGAGTAGTCGATGCCGACCGTCGCGCCGTTGTAGCGTTGCAGCGCCGCGCGCAGGTCGCCGTGGGTCTTGATGATGTAGTACTTGAGGATGGTGCAACCCATGCGCAGGTTGGTCTGGGCATGTACCAGGCTGTCGTCAGGGCGGCCGATGAGCTTCAGCCAGAAGGGCATGATCTGCATCATGCCCACCGCGCCGGCCTTGGATATGGCGTATGCGTCGAACTTGCTTTCGACCTGTATGACCGACAGCACCAGTTCAGGCGGCAGCTTGGCACGGGTGGCCTCCTTATGGATCAGCTTCAGGAGGTCCATGCGCTGTTGCGAATCCGGTATCAGGTCCACCATGCGCGTGGACATGGTGGTGAGCCAGACCTGCCGGTCGTAATCGTCCCGGAAATCATCCGGGTCGTCCGTAGCCTGCTGCACCAGATAGATCAGGTCCGGGTCCGGCTGGGTCAGCTTGAAGGTCTTGGTCGCGAGCGCCGTGCAGGGCAGGGCGGCGGCGAGCAGCAGGGCCGATGCGGCCTTGCGCATCAGCCGCTGACCTTGCGCCGCACGAAGTCCAGGATGTCGGCGGCGGGGATGTCCTGCTTGTCTGCGTCGGTGCGCCCCTTGTATTCCACCGTGCCCGCATCCAGGCCGCGATCCGAGAGCACCAGGCGGTGTGGGATGCCGATGAGTTCCGCATCGGCGAACATGGGACCCGGGCGCAGGTCCCGGTCGTCCATCAGCAGCTGATAGCCCGCCGCCTGCAGCTCGCCGTAGAGCCTCTCCGCCGCGGCCTTGAGCTCGTCGGATTTGGCCATGTTGAGGGGCAGGAGTGCCAGGTCGAAGGGCGCGAGGGGCGCGGGCCAGATGATGCCGCGCTCATCGTGGTTCTGTTCGATAGCCGCCGCCACGATGCGGCTCACGCCGATGCCGTAGCAGCCCATGAGCAGGGTCACCTGCTTGCCCGTCTGGTCCAGCACCGAGGCGCCCATGGCCTTGGCGTATTTGTCCCCCAGGGAGAAGACGTGGCCCACCTCGATACCGCGGGCGATATCGAGCTTGCCTCTCCCATCCGGTGAGGCGTCGCCCGCCTGCACCTTGCGCAGGTCCACCACGCGCGTCATGCGTGCGTCACGCTCCCAGTTCGCGCCGGTGTAATGCTTGCCGGCCTGGTTGCCGCCGCAGACGAAGTCCGCGAGCGCCGCCGCGTCGCGATCGACGATCACCGGCATGTCCGCCGGCAGCTTCACCGGGCCGATGAAACCGGGCTTGCATTGGATGGCCTTCCATATCTCGCTCTCGTCCGCCAGCACCGACTCACCGGGGAGTTCGGCAAGCTTCGCGGCCTTGGTCTCGTTCACCTCATGGTCGCCACGCAGGCACAGGGCCACGAGTCCCTTCTCGCCGCGCACGATGATGGTCTTCACGCACTGTCTCGGGTCCACCTTGAGGAAGGCCGAGACCTCCTCGATGGTCTTCTGGGTGGGGGTGTCCGTGAGCTTGAGTTCGGCGGAAGCAGCCGGGCGTTTGCCGGCAGGTGCGAGTGCCTCGGCCAGTTCCATGTTGGCCGTGTAGTCGGAACCGTCCGAGAACACGATGGCATCCTCGCCGGAATCCGCCAGCACCTGGAACTCGTGGGACATGCTGCCGCCGATGGCGCCGCTGTCGGCTTTCACGGCACGGAACTTGAGCCCCAGGCGCGTGAAGATGCGCGCATAGGTGTCGTACATGTTCTGGTATTCCTTATCCAGGCTCGCCTGGTCCACGTGGAAGGAATACGCGTCCTTCATCAGGAATTCACGGGCGCGCATGATGCCGAAGCGCGGCCGGATCTCGTCGCGGAACTTGGTCTGGATCTGGTAGACGTTGAGCGGCAATTGCTTGTAGCTGCGCAGCTCGCCGCGCGCCCAGTCGGTCACCACTTCCTCGGCAGTGGGGCCGAAGCAATACTCCTGCTCCTTGCGGTCACGGATCTTGAGCAGCTGCCCGCCGAACTTCTGCCAGCGCCCTGTCTCCTCCCACAGTTCCTTGGGCTGCACCGTGGGCATGAGCATCTCCATGGCGCCGGCCTTGTCCATCTCGTCCCGGACCACCGCCTCGACCTTGCGCATCACGCGCAGACCCAGCGGGGTCCAGGTGTAGAGACCGGCCCCGAGCTTCTTCAGCATGCCGGCCCGCAGCATGAGCTTGTGGCTCACCAGCTCCGCGTCGGCGGGGGTCTCCTTGACGGTGTTCAGGGGGAAATGGGACGTGCGCATGGATTCTACTTATGGGTTTTGGGGCGGAAAGTCCGTATTCTAGCGGGCATACAGTCCCGGGCCTAGCACCATGCAGCTCTTCTACGACGCCGACACCGACCCCAAGCTTATCCGCGCGCGCCGCGTGGCGGTGCTCGGTTTCGGCGCGCAGGGCCGCGCCCAGGCGGCGAACCTCAAGGATTCCGGCGTAGCGGTGCGGGTGGGGCTGCGCGCCGATTCCAAGTCGCGGCCAGCGGCCGTCGCAGCCGGTCTCGAGGTCCTGGACCCGGCCGCCGCCGTGGCCTGGGCCGACACGGTGGTGATGCTCATCCCCGACGAGGTGCAGCCGCAGGTGTATCGGGAAGTCGTAGCACCCGGGTTCTGCCAAGGCGGCGCGCTGGTGTTCGCCCATGGCTACAACATCCACTTCAAGCGCATCCAGGCTCGCGCGGATCTCGACGTCATCATGGTCGCACCCAACGGCATCGGCGAGCAGGTGCGGTTGCAATATCAGGCCGGCCACGGCGTACCCGGCATGATCGCAGTGCACCAAGACAGCAGCGGCAATGCCCGCGCCCTCGCCCTGTCCTACGCCTGGGCCCAGGGTCACGGCCGCGCCGGCGTCATCGAGTCCTCCTTCAAGGAGGAGACCGAGACCGATCTCTTCGCCGAGCAGGCGGTGCTCTCCGGTGGGCTCACCCATCTCATCAGCGCCGCCTTCGACACCTTGGTGGAGGCGGGCTATGCGCCGGAGATCGCCTACTTCTGCTGCCTGCATGAGATCAAGCTCATGGCGGACATGATCTACACCCGCGGTATCGCCGGCATGCGCGAGTCCATCTCCGCCACCGCCGAGTTCGGCGACTACACCCGTGGGCCGCGGGTCATCGGGCCTGAATCCCGCGCCGCCATGCGCGCCTTGCTCACCGAGATCCAGGACGGCGAGTTCGCCCAGGAACTGGCCCGCGAGATGGAATCCGGCAAACCTGTCATCAAGGCCGGCCGTGCCGCCGCCCGTGCCGCGCTGCTGGACAAAGTGGGCGAAGTGTTACGTAAGGGCATGAAAAAACAAGGCTGAAGGCCGGCCGGCCTTCATGGCATCATGTATGTATTACCAGAGGCCTCCTAGATGCAGCTGCCCATGGAAGACCAGGATGTCGACACCGAAGTCGGTGCCGACGAGATCGAGCCCGGCACGGTAGATGCCGAAGGTCCGCGCCGCCGCGGCATCTTCCTGCTGCCCAATCTGTTCACCTCTGCCGGTCTGTTCTCCGGTTTCTACGCCATCGTCGCCGCCATGGCCGGCAAGTTCGAGCCGGCTGCCATCGCGGTGTTCGTGGCCATGGTGTTCGACAGTCTGGATGGCCGCGTCGCGCGTTGGACCCACACCGAGAGTGCCTTCGGCAAAGAATACGACAGCCTCTCGGACATGGTGTCCTTCGGTCTCGCCCCGGCTCTCGTCATGTACGAGTGGTCGCTGCGCTCCATGACCGACTACGGCGTCATCCCCGGCAAGCTCGGCTGGATGGGCGCATTCATCTACGCCGCCTGCGCCGCCATCCGTCTTGCGCGTTTCAACGTGCGCGCCGGCATCGTAGACAAGCGTTACTTCCAGGGTCTGCCGAGTCCCGCCGCCGCGGGCATCCTCGCCGGTGCCGTGTGGTGCGCCGATAGTTTCGACGTGCCGGGCCCCGCGCTCATCATCCCGGCTTACATCCTCACCGTGGGCGCCGGCGCCCTGATGGTGAGCAGCATCGGTTACTACAGCTTCAAGGACCTGAAGCTCCAGGGCCGCGTGCCCCTGGTCGTGCTGTTGCTGGTGGTCCTGCTGATCGTGGTCATCTCTCTCGATCCTGAGCTGGTGTTGTTCCTCGCGTTCCTGCTGTATGCCGTCTCCGGTCTGGCCATGTCCCTGTGGCGTCTCTACAAGCGCCGCAGCCGCAAGCCCGCCTGATTCAAGATGGACCCCAAGCGTCTCACCCATCTGCATGACCTTGGGCTCGCGGCTTGGGCGCCGCGGCGCGGTGCAAGACCCGCGGCCGCCGCGCGACCGGAGCATGCACGCCCTGAACTGGTCACCGTCACCGCTCCCACGGCCGCAGCTGCCGATGCCCGCGCTGCCGCCATCGCCACCATGGACTGGCAGGATCTCAAGGCCTCAGTCAAAGGATGCACCCTCTGCGGTCTGCGCGCCGGTTGCACCCAGACCGTGTTCGGCGTGGGCGATGAGTCCGCCAAGTGGATGGTGGTGGGCGAGGCGCCCGGTGCCGACGAGGACCGTCAGGGCGAACCCTTCGTGGGCCGTGCCGGGCAACTGCTGAACTCCATGATCGCAGCCATGGGGATGAAGCGCGAGCAGGTCTACATCGCCAACATCCTCAAATGTCGCCCGCCCAACAACCGGGATCCCAAGCCGGAAGAAGCGGAGTTGTGCCGGCCGTATCTGGAGCGGCAGATCGCGCTGGTGAAACCGAAACTGATACTCGCGGTAGGCCGCATCGCCGCCCAGAACCTGTTGCATACCGACACCACCATCGGCCGCTTGCGCGGCACCGTGCACAAGCTCGGCGAACTGCCGGTGGTGGTCACCTACCATCCCGCTTACCTGCTGCGCTCGCCCGGCGAGAAGCGCAAGGCCTGGGATGACCTCAAGCTCGCCATGCGCGTGGCGAAGGGGACAGCGCCATGAACGCCGCGGTGGTGGCCGCCGAGACCCCGCTGTGCCGGCCGATGCACGAGGGCGACGTGCGCCCGGTCATGGACATCGAGAAGCGCGCTTACCAGTTTCACTGGACGGAAGGCATCTTCCGCGACTGCCTCCGGGTGGGCTATTGCTGCTGGGTGATGGAGCTATCGGGCACAGTGGCGGGCTACGGCATCATGTCGCTGGTGGTGGGCGAGGCCCATCTCCTCAACATCTGCGTCTGCCCGGAGTGGCAGCGCCAGGGCTACGGCCGGCTGCTGTTGGAGCATTTCATGGAGCTGGCCCGGGAGCGGGGCGCACGCCAGATGTTCCTGGAAGTGCGCCTGTCCAATACCGCGGCCCTCAACCTCTATCGCGAGAGCGGCTTCAACGAAGTGGGCATGCGCAAGAATTACTACCCGGGTGAGAAGGGCAGGGAAGACGCATTAATACTGGCTATCGAACTGTAGTCGACCCGTTCGGGTAGAATACGCGGCCATTTCAGCAGTCAGACGCCCATGTTTGAGCAAGAAATCCAGCGCCGGCGGACTTTCGCCATCATCTCCCATCCGGACGCGGGCAAGACCACGCTCACCGAGAAGCTCCTGCTGTTCGGCGGCGCCATCCAGCTGGCCGGCGCCGTGAAGGGCCGCAAGGCTTCGCGCCACGCCACTTCCGACTGGATGAAGCTGGAGCAGCAGCGCGGCATCTCCGTCACTTCCTCGGTGATGCAATTCCCCTACGGCGACTGCATCGTGAACCTGCTGGACACGCCCGGTCACGAGGACTTCTCGGAAGATACCTACCGCACCCTCACCGCGGTGGACTCGGCCCTCATGGTCATCGACTGCGCCAAGGGCGTGGAAGAGCGCACCATCAAGCTCATGGAGGTGTGCCGCCTGCGCGACACGCCCATCATGACTTTCATCAACAAGCTGGATCGCGAGGCCCGCGATCCCATGTCGCTGCTGGACGAGGTGGAGCAGGTACTCAAGATCCGCTGCGCGCCCATCACCTGGCCCATCGGCATGGGCCGTGCGCTCAAGGGCATCTACCACTTCGGCACCGACCGCATCCACATCTACGAAGGCGAGAAAAGCGGCAAACTGGGCGAGACCCGCATCATCCAAGGGCTCATGAGCGACGAGATGACCGAACTCCTGGGCTACGACGCGGACAGTTACCGCGCCGAGGTGGGGCTGGTGCGCGGCGCCTCCCACGAGTTCGATCACGACGAGTATCTGGCGGGACGGCTCACACCGGTGTACTTCGGCTCTGCGGTGAACAACTTCGGCGTACGCGAGCTCCTGGACGGCTTCGTGGCCAGGGCCCCGGGTCCCCGCGCCCGCGCGACCCTCAGCCGCGAGGTCAAGCCCCTGGAGGAGAAGCTCTCGGGTTTCGTCTTCAAGATCCAGGCCAACATGGACCCGCAGCATCACGATCGCATCGCCTTCGTGCGCCTGTGCTCGGGCCGTTACACGCCTGGCATGCGCGTCAAGCACGTGCGCATCGGCCGTGAGGTGAAGATCGCCGATGCGCTTACTTTCATGGCTGCCGAGCGCGAGCGGGTGGAGGAGGCCTATGCCGGCGACATCATAGGCATCCACAACCACGGTACCGTCGCCATCGGCGACACCTTCACCCAGGGTGAGGCCCTGACCTTCACCGGCATCCCCAACTTCGCGCCGGAGATCTTCCGCCGCGTGATCCTCAAGGATCCGCTCAAGTCCAAGGCCCTGAGCAAGGGTCTGGCGCAGTTATGCGAAGAGGGTGCGACCCAGCTCTTCAAGCCCATGCGCAACAACGATCTAATCCTGGGCGCCGTAGGGCTCCTTCAGTTCGATGTGGTGGCATTCCGCCTCAAGGAAGAATACGGCGTGGAATGCGTGTTCGACTCCATCCCGGTGGCCACCGCGCGCTGGGTGGAATGCGACGACGCGAAGCGCCTGCAGGAATTCCGCGACAAGGCCTACGACAACCTGGCTCTGGATCATGCCAACAGCCTGGTGTACGTGGCTCCGACGATGGTGAATCTCCAGCTCACTCAGGAGCGCTGGCCGGATGTCCGCTTCCGCAAGACCCGGGAGCATGGTACGGACTCAGCCATAGCGGCATAGCCGCTCAAAGCTGCTGCGCTTGGCATGACTTTGTTGCACTTCGGACTCGCAGTCGGTCATGCACATTAGAGTGCACCCCCTCTGCTCGCCTCGCGCGCCTGGCCCCATTCCGCTTCGCAGTCCCTGCTATGCGGAATGCTGGGTGGGCATCCTGCCCACCCGCGCAGCGCATGCGCTCGCTACGCTTTGAGCAGTACATGCTAGGCTAAGACTCCATTTGGGAGGGGAAGGCCTATGGCGCTGTTGAGCCGCAAGGTGAAGGGTTGGGCTCTGTATTACTGGGGCAACCACGCATTCACCACCGCCATCGTCACGGTCTTCTTCCCTATCTTCTTCAAGGATTACTGGAACCACGGCGTCGACGCCAGCGTCAGCACCTTCCGTCTCGGCCTCGCCAACTCCGGCGCCAGCCTGATCGTGGCGCTGTCGGCTCCCATACTCGGCGCCATCGCCGACAAGGGCGGCCACAAGAAACGTCTCCTCGTCGGTTCCGCTTTCATCGGCGCGGTCATGGTCTTCGCCCTGCACTTCGTGGACTTGGGTCAGTGGCAATGGGCCATGTTCTTCTACATGGCCGCGTCCATCGGCTACTGGTGGGGCAATGTGTTCGGCGATTCCATGCTGGTGAGCGTGTCGGAGCCGGGCAAGTTCGACATGACCTCCGCCATCGGTTATTTCAGCGGTTACCTGGGCGGCGGGATATTCCTCATCCTGGGGCTGGCCATGAGCCTCAAGCCGCAGCTCTTCGGTCTCGCGGATCCCACCGCGGCCGTGAAGCTCATCCTCATGCTCACCGCTGTCTGGTGGCTGCTGTTCTCGATCCCCTTGTGGTTCTGGGTGCCGGAGCCCACCGCAGCCGTCGATGAGCCGCTGCTGCTCACGGTGCGCAAGGGCCTGGACCAGCTGGCCGAGACGTTCAGGCACGTGCGCAGCTACAGGCCGGTGTTCATGTTCCTGGTGGCCTACTGGGTCTACATCGACGGCGTCAATACCATCATCCAGATGGCGGTGGACTACGGCAAGGCCATCGGCTTCGGTACCACCGACCTCATCATGGCGGTGGTGCTGGTGCAGATCGTCGGCATCCCCGCAGCGCTGATATTCGGCCGCATCGGCGAGAAGATAGGGCCGAAACACGGCATCTTCATCGGCCTCACGGTCTATACCTTCGTCTCCATCTTCGCGTCCTTCATGCACAGCGCCTGGCAGTTCTATGCCCTGGCCGCCATGATCGGCCTGGTGCAGGGCGGCGTGCAGCTCCTGAGCCGTTCCTACTACGCGCGGCTGGTCCCGCCGGAGCGGGCCGGCGAGTTCTTCGGCTTCTACAACATGCTGGGGGAATTCGCCGCCATCATCGGTCCGGTGCTCATCGGCGTGGTGAGCCTCACCACCCACAGCCCGCGTGCCTCGATCCTGTCGGTGATCATCCTGTTCGCGGTGGGCGCGGCCTTGCTCACCCGCGTCAAGCCGCACCGGACGACCGCTTAGGTATCGAAAGATGATCGCGGTGCAGGATGTGCCGCGACGCTGAGTCCGGGCCTGTACCGGACTCAGTGCAAGTCAAGATCCAGGGATGGATTTTCACGTCAGATCAGCCATGCTTTCGCCTCGGCCGAAATGCCTTCACCAAGCGGCGAAAGACCGCAGCATCGCCTTCGTCTTCGTAGCGCAGCTCCACATAGCGGTCCGTGATGTCCAGCACCGCCGTCGTTAGATCGGCTCGTGCCGTCACCACCCGCTGTGCGTAGTCCCGCGGCCCTTCGTAGGCGGCGCGCGGCAGACCCAGACGTGCAAGCCGCGCGCAGAAGCGCACATAGTCGCGCACCACCGGCGGGGAGGCCGGTGGACGCCGATCCCAGAGCAGGTACAGCCAATACAAGGCCATCAACGCCGTCACCAGACCACCCAGCACCACCGCCAGTTGCAGCCAGTTGCCGTATTCAAGTCCGACCTTCGAATAGAAACGCGCCTGCAGTTCAGGGCCGTAGGCCAGCACCCACTTGTTCCAGCCGCTGTCCAGCGCATCCCAGCTGTTGCGCACCGCGCCCAACCATGGGTAACGCTGGTAGATCGATCCCGCCAGGTCTTCGTTCGGCAAGGAATCCGCCAGTCCTTCCTCCACCCGCGCTGGGTCCACTGCACCCGTGGGGTCCACCCGCAGCCAGCCGCGCCCCGCCATCCAGACTTCAGCCCAGGCGTGGGCTTCCTGCTGGCGTATCACGTAGTAATCGTCCAGCGGATTCTGGGTACCGCCCTGGTAGCCGATCACCACGTGAGCCGGTATGCCCGCGGCACGCATCAGGTAGACGAAGGCACCGGCATAGTGCTCGCAGAAGCCACGGCGTGAGTCGAACAGGAACTGGTCTATGCGGTCGGGACCGTTCAAGGCTCCAGGCTGCAGGGTGTAGTGGAACGGCTGGTCGTGGAACATGGTCAAGGCGTACTGGACGATCTCTTCCGGCGCCTTGGCGGCCGCGCGCCATCTCTGCGCCAGCGCGCGGGTGCGTGGATCGCCTGCCCGCGGCAGCGCGAGGTCACGATGCAACATCCAGCCCGGGACGTCGGCGCCATAGCGAGCGCGCGTATAGGAAGTCACGTCGTAGAGCTTGCGTTCCATGACCGGCGTACGGGCATAGGTCTCATAGCTCGCGGAGAGGTAGGTCTCATCCGGCGGTTTGGCTGGCAAGTCGAGGGTGTAGAGCACCGGGAGATTGTTGGGCTCCAGCGTCACCTGATAGTGGATGGGCGCGCCCGCGGTGATGGCATTGGCCTCACCCCGCCAGAGCAGGTTGCCGCTGCTCCAGGTCTTGCCGTCGTATTCATGCAGCACCAGCGCGCGCCAATAGAGCTGGCTTCGCGGCGGTGCCGCGCCGTCGAACTTCACGTGGAACGCGATCTCATCGGACTGCGCAAGCTGGCTCAGGTCGCCCGGCGACATGCTGGTGGAGAGCCCGGTGATGCCCGCGTGCTTCTGCGCGCCGAAGCCCCACAAGGGCCCCGAGATGCGCGGGAACAGCAGGAACAGCACCGCCGCCATGGGCAGGGCGGGCAGGAGGAAACGTGTCACGCTGCGGGCTGAGCTGCTGAGGCGCCGCTCAGGATCCGGATGCGCCACGTTGAGCAGCGCGATCGTTGCTATCCATACCGCCGGCAGCATGTAGAGCGCGAGCTGGATGGTCTGGTCGTAGAGGAAGTTGGCGATGCCGAGGAAATAAGCGATCACCATCAACAGGAAATAGTCGCGCAGCCCCTTCGCCTCCATCAGCTTGAGCATCGCCAACAGCAGCAGCAACGAGGTGCCGGCTTCCGGGCCGTTCAGCGTATGGAAGGTGGCCAATACGCCGCCGAAGCAGAGGAGCGCCAGCAGGTAACGGGTGTACCTGCCGGGAAGTCCCCAGCCACGGCGCTGGGCCGCGAGCCGCCAGATCGCCAGCAGCGCTGCCGAGATGCCGATCCAGGGCGACAGATGCAGGAGATGAGGTGCTCCCATGACCGCCAACGCCACCAGCACCCAATCCAGGCGCTGACGCTCCATGCCCCGCTCGTAACCGAAGGGCGCGGCTACGGCGTTCACGATGTGATTTTCTCAGCGCCGTCCTGGCGCGGTTGTACTTCGCTTTGTGGCCCATTCTCGGCGGCGTTGCCGAACAGCGCCAGGGCCTGCAGGCAGCGCTGCCGCTGCTCCTCGCCGCTGGCCGGTGGGAACACCGCGCCCGGCAGCTTCAGGCCATAGGCCATGCCTGCGGCGTGGGCCGTCAGCACCCAGCGGCACAACACCGCGAGCCGCATCTCGTCGTCCAGGCCCGCGAGCGCCGCCCAGTCGAACCAGCGGGTCTGTTCTCCGGTTCCCGAAAACCGTTTCGTCAGGAGTTCCCGCTGACGGGTGGAAGCCTTCCAGGCTATGCGCCGCGGTGAATCACCGCGCTGGTATTGGCGCAGCCCGCTGAAGTCGTCCTCGCCCTGCTGATTGGGCCTACCCAGACCCTGGCCCCCCAAAGGTTCCGGCAAGGGTGGCGCCTGCGTCGCCGGGGCCGGATAGACCAGCACCTTCCAGTCCATGTAGACCCAGCTCCAGGGTCGGAACAGACCGAAGGGATAACTGCTTTCCAGCGCCAGTCTGCCGACCGGTTGCCAGCCGCGATGGGCAGTGGCGAGTGGCACCGGTGCCAGGTTCTGTCCGTCGGCGGGGATATCGCTGGTGACCGTGCGCTCGTCGTGTTCCGCGCTCAAGGTGACGGCGACCCGTGCGCGCCGGCTCGGGTTGTGCACCGCCAGATGGAAGCGTGCGGTCTCACCCGCGAACACGGGTTCCGCGCTCGCGGCCACCAGTTCCAACCCCAGCAGGTTGGCGTGGGCGGCATTCATGGAGATCACCACCAGCGAGAACAGCAGGAAGGTGAGCATGAAGCCCATGCTGTTGGCATAGTTCATGGAACCGAGCAGCATCACCAGCAGGGTGAGACCGAACAGGAAACCTTGCGGCGTCGGCAGGATATAGAGGCGGCGCTGGGCGATGGTCACGCGCCGCCCGTCGGGACCCTGGCGGCTCTTCGCCCATTCCCTGATACGGCGCTGGAATCGGGCGCGCGCCCTGGCGAACATGGCTTAGGGGATCGGTACGGCTTCGAGCAGGTCGCGGGCCAGCTGCATGGACGGCGGAGCCTCGCGTCCGCCGCGCGGATGCAGGCGATGGCCCGCCACGCCCGGCAACACCGCCTGCAGGTCTTCTGGCAGCACACCCTGGCGGCCTGCCAGGAGCGCCCAGACCTGGGCAGCATGCTTCAAGCCCAGCGCCGCGCGCGGCGAGAGACCGTTCTCGAAACGTCCGGCCTCGCGGGTATGGCGCACCAGCGCTTGCAGGTAATCGAGCAGGGCGTCCGATACATGCACGCGTGAGGCCGCTTCGCGCAAAGTCGCGAGGTCATGCGGTTCCAGCACGGGTTTCAGACCCGCCAGCACCTCGCGCCGGTCACGGCCGCGCAGGAGATCGCGCTCTGCGTCCTCACCCGGATAGCCGAGTTCGATGCGCATCAGGAAGCGATCCAGCTGCGACTCCGGGAGGGGGAAGGTGCCCACCTGCTGCGAGGGATTCTGGGTCGCGATCACGAAGAAGGGCTTGGGCAGCGCGCGGGTCTCGCCGTCCACCGTCACCTGTCGTTCTTCCATGGCCTCCAGCAGCGCGCTCTGGGTCTTGGGTGTGGCGCGGTTCACTTCGTCCGCCAGGATCAGTTGCGCGAAGATCGGGCCCGGATGGAAACGGAAACTGTCGGTCTGGCGCTCGAAGATGGAGGCGCCGATGATGTCCGCCGGCAGGAGATCGCTGGTGAACTGGATGCGCTGGTAGGAGAGGCCGAGCACCCGCGCCAGGGTGTGCGCCAGCGTGGTCTTGCCCACGCCCGGGATGTCCTCGATCAGCAGATGCCCGCCGGCCAGCAGGCAGGCCACGCACAAGCGGATCTGCGCCTCCTTGCCGAGCACGATGTGGTTCGCTTCCGAGAGCGCATGTTCGAGCTTGCGCATCTCGGCCGCGTACTGGGCCGGCTGCAAGCGGTTTTCCACCGTGACCGCCACCATGGGGATACCTCCGGCCTTAAGGCTCAGCGCGCGTCCGGCTTGCGTTTGCCGGCTGAGCGCACGTGAGGTTCGATGTTGGCGGCGCGCAGTAGTTCCCGGTGGATGCGCGAGACGCGCTCCACCTGGCCCTTGGCCGGGAAGCGCTCATAGAAGCCCTCCGCCCGGAACTGGCGCTTCTGGTCGCCCCAGGGCGCGAGGCGCTTGGTCCAGCGTTCCATGCGACCATTCTCGGGGGTGGCATCCTGGGGCGCGAGATCCGCGCACACGCGCAGCAGTGCCTTCAGGGTCACTGAGGTGGTGATCATGTAGGAGCTGTGGCCCCAGGTCTCGCCCCAGATGGTCTTCGCGGCTTCCAGGAAGTCGCGAACTACGCGATAGAAACGGTCCGCTTCCTTGTCGTCGGCGCCGCGCCGCTCGATGGCCTTCCAGTCGGCGCTAATCCAGCGGTTGAGTTCATTGAACAACTCCGCTTGCAGGATCCACTTCTGGCGCTGGGCACGGCCGCCCAGACGATTGATGCGGTAACGCAGCGGACTGTCGCCCTCGGAATAAAGTTTCTCCACCACCCGCGCCGCGAACTTCTTCTCCGGCGCAGCCCACGACACCTTCTCATACAGGTCTATCAGGTGGCTCTTGTTGATGCGCGTCGGCGTGGAATTGATGATGACGAACATCTCGGTGGCGAAGTCCTCGCTACGGCCATCGAAGATGATGCAGGGCACGTTGATGGTGCGGGCCTCACCCGGGCGGTCCTTGTTGTAGAAATTGAGAGCCGCCAGGCGGTGCTGACCGTCGATGATGAGGTATTTGCCCTTGGGCTCCTGCAGGTGACCCACGCTCTCGAAGCCCTGCATGGCCTCGAAGTTCAGACGTTCGTTGGTGAACAGCAGCACGGTGCCGGGGATGGGCGGCTGGCTGGCGGCGGTCTCATAGAAGTTCTTGAGGGCGGCCACCTTGGCGCGGCCCAACTGGCGCTGGAAGGCCTTGTCGGAATGCTCGATGTGGCCGATGAAGTCGGCGATCTCATCGCTCTCCACCGGCTTCTCGGGGGCGATCTGTTCGCCCTCGCCATAGAAGCGGCTGATGAACCTCACCTTGGCCAGCAGGTCCTCCACGGGGTAGGCCGCGAAGTAGAACACGCCGTCTTTCTGTCGGACCTGGGTCGCAAGCATGGGGGGCTCCGGTGGGGGACCGTAATCATAAACTGCCGGCCCCCGCCGGTATACCGCCCCTCAGTGGGCGCTGCTGTCCAGACGCAGGGCCTGGACCAGCGCAGTAGTGAAGCGTACCCGCATGCGCACGTCCAGGTGCGAGCCGTCGGGGCAATAGAATCCGCGCAGTGCAGGCACGTCCTCGAAGTTGAGCGCGGGCGCCCGGACCGCTGCCGTGAAGCGGTCCCAAAACAGGGGCCGCGGGAAGCGCTTGTCATCTATCAGGCGCACGTAGCCGCTGGTGGGGAAGACCACGTAGATCACCCGTGCGCCCTGGCTCTGCAACGTGCGGGTCATGTCCGCCATGGCCGGTAGGGAGCGCAGGAACAGGCCGTCGTCGAAGGGCGGCAGCGAGGCGATGCGGGAGGCAAAGTCGCGTTCGATGTCGAGGGAGGAGCGCCCTGCCAGAGGCACGGCTTCGCCCAAGTTGCGTATCACCCGCTGGTAATAGAAGTCAGGCTGCGACACCCGGCTGTAGTCCGCCAGGATCCCGCGGTCCGGCAGCATGTGCAGATATTGGGGCGTCGGGGCCTTGTCCAGGATGCGCAGGCGCAGCGCCGTGAGCGGGCGCGTGCCGTCCGCATAACTGCGCAGCCAGCCATGCAACCAATCCGTGAGATAGGCTTCGCTGCGGCTGAAATCCGGTAACCCCTCCGCGGCACGTCCGCGATCGTAGGCCGCCTCGAACTCATAGGCGCTGTCCCATTTGGCCGGCACGGTCAGTATGTTTTCGGCAAGATCCACCAGCACCGTGCCTTTCACCTGCGGATCCGCAGCGAGTCCCTTCAACACGGGCACGAAGGAGCTGCCATCTACCGCCAGCTGCACAGGCTCAAGGCCGGTGAGGCGGCGCAGGGCCGGCAAGTCCAGATCAAGGAGTGCCCGGGAGCCACCGACCACTATCAGGGCGCGATCGCCCAGGGCATCGACCCGCTCCCGCTCATGGGCCCACAGGCGGGGAGAGTCTATGACGCTGGCTTGGAAACCGCGCGCCGCAAGCCGCAGTTCCATGCTGCCGACGAAAGCGGCGAAGATCGCCAGGCCGCCGCCTAGTACCGCATGCCAGCGCAGGCGCTGCAAGCGGTGCTGCACGCTGCTCGGCGGAGTGGTCATGGCGCAGTGGTCTTCCCGAGGTTAAGCGCCGTCACCAGCGCGGAGGTGAAGCGTCCCTGGTCCCGTTCATCCAGGTGCGAATCGTCCGGGCAGACGAATGCCTGGAGAGCAGGCACGTCGGCGAAATGCACCGCCACCGGCACGGAGGCGGCGAAAGGATCCCAGAAGCCCCGGCGCGGATAGCGCTTGTCGTCTACCGCCTGCACCTGACCCGAACGGGGCAGCACCACGAACATCACGCGCCCGCCGCGTGCGTCGATGGCGGCTGCCATGGCCGCCGCATGGCGTGCAGCGGCCTGGAACAGCGAGGTCTCGGGCGGTTGCGATGCATCGATGGCTCGTTGCATCGAAGCGCGCAGGTAGCCGTCGCTATCCCCTAGTCCATACTTGAATGGCAGTCCCAGCTCATGGGACGCCTGTATTATCGCGAAGTGCCGCGGGTTCGGGTTGCGCGCGAAGTCCACGCGTACCTGACGGTCAGGGGCGCGACTCTCGAACTGCAAGGACCCTTGCCGTCCCAGGACGCGGCGCATCAGTGCCGTGATGGGCCGGGTGCCGTCTGCGTAGCTGCGCAGGCGATAGTGGAGTTCGTCGGATAGCCAGTTCTCCGCGCGGAAGAAGTCTGTGGTATTTCCATGGCGGCTATACTGCGTCTGATAGTCGTAGGCGAGGTCCTCTTGTGCGGGCAGCGCCAGCGCGCTCGCTTCGAAGTTCACCAGCACCGTCCCGGTGATGCCCGGATCGTCAGCCAAGCCCTCCAAGACTGGCAGGAACGAGGCTCCGCCCACCGCCAGCTGCACCGGTTCCAGTCCGGTGTCTCTGCGCAGAGTGGCGAGGTCGATGTCGTTCTGCATCCGCGAGTTGCCCACCAGGATCAGCGCACGTCTGCCTAGCCGGTCGGCGCGTAGTCGCTGGGCCTGCCAAAGACCGTACGATTCAGCGAGGCTCGGGACATACCCGCGCGCAGCCAGACCGCACTCCATGGTGAGGACGAATGCGGCGAACATCGCGAGGCCGCCGCCCAGCACCGCGCTCCAGTGGGAGTACGGCAGCCGCCGGTCAGAACTGGAAGTAGATGAAGGCACGCTCGTCGCCCCCGGAGCACAGGAACATGGTCACCAGGCAGCCACCGACCAACGCTGCCTGCAGGGTGGGACTGAAACGGCGGAAGCGTTCCTCCAGGCTGATGTCGCGGTTCATGAACTGCCACGCGAGCAGCAGCGCCATGCCGGCGTAACAAAGGTACAGGCTGTCGGTACTCTGCCCCGCGATCAGATCGGGCCGCCATAACCCGCCGAACACGGCCGCGGCGGTATGCGCGTCGTGGGCACGGAACGGTATCCAGGTGAGGGTCACCACCAGGAAGGTGAAGCCGGTGAGCATCCAGTCCTTCGGCTTCGGCAGCGGCGTATCACGCAGGCTGCCGCGCTTATGCCGTTCGACGGCGAGATAGGCGCCATGCAACCCTCCCCAGAGTACGAAGGTCCAGGCGGCGCCGTGCCAGAGGCCGCCGATGAGCATGGTGAGCATGAGGTTTACGTAGGTGCGCGTCTCGCCGCGGCGGTTGCCGCCCAGCGGCACGTAGAGATAGTCCCGCAGCCAGGTGGAGAGCGTGATGTGCCAGCGCCGCCAGAAATCCGAGAAGCCGCGCGCCGCATAGGGATAGTGGAAGTTGTCCGGAAACTCGAAGCCGAAACACAGCGCGAGACCGATGGCACACAGCGAATAGCCGGCGAAGTCGCAGTAGATCTGGCCCGAGAACCCCAACACCGCTGCCCAGCTTTCCAGCGCGCCCATGCCGGGCGAGGCGTAGGCGGCATCCACCACCGGTGCGAACACCGAATCGGCCAGCACCGTCTTGGTGAAGAGACCGATGATCACCAGTGTCAGACCCCAGCCCAGCTGGTCGCGGCTCGCGCTGCGCGGGACCTTGATCTGCGGCAGCAGCTGCCGGGCACGCACGATGGGTCCGGCGATGAGGTGCGGGAAGAAGCTCACGAACAAGGCGTAGTCCAGATAACCCGCATCGGTTGCCACTTCGCGCCGGTATACATCTATGGTGTAAGAGAGTGAGGCGAAGGTATAGAAAGAGATGCCGATGGGCAGCACGATATCCAGCGCCGGCGGCACGTAATGCACGCCCACCGCCGCCAGCAGCAGCCGGGTATTGTCCAGCAGGAAGTTGCCGTACTTGAAGAAGCCCAACAGGCTCAAGTTCGCCACCAGGCTTAAGATCAGCAGCAGCCTGCGGCGCCGGGGGTCTTCGCTCTTCCAGATGAGCCGTGCCAGCCACCAGTCCAAGGAAGTCGAGAACAGCAGGATCGCCACATAGGGTGGATTCCAGGCGGCATAGAAGATATAGCTCGCCACCAGCAGCAGGAGCTTCTTCGCGCTCCAACCCGGCATCAACCGGTGCAGCGTGAAGACGATGACGAAGAAGATCAGGAAGGTGAGCGAGTTGAACAGCATCCCGTAGTCCCCTCAAAGCCTCACAGGAAGGCGAGGCGTCGTAGCTGTTCTTTGAGGCCTTGCAATGCGGTCTCGAAGTCCTTCAGGCGCTGGCGCTCCTTCTCCACCACCGCCGGCGGTGCGTTATCCACGAAGTCGGGCTTGCCGAGCTTCGCCTGGCACTTGCCGATCTCGCCCGCCACCCGTGCGATCTCCTTGGCCAGCCGGGCGCGTTCGGCATCCATGTCTATCAGCCCGGCCATGGGTACCAGGATCTTCATCTCGCCCAGCAGCGCGGTGGCGGAGGGCGGCGGTTCGCCTGTCGCATGCACCTCGATGCCGGACAGGCGGGCGATGAACACCAGCAGCGCCCGGTGCTGTTCCAGGCGTTCCAAATCTGTAGCCGACATTCCCTGCAAGAGTACCGGCATCTCCTTGCCCGGGGCGATGTCCATCTCGGCGCGGATGCGCCGTACCCCCAGGATGAACTCCTGCAGCCAGCGCAGTTCCTGTTCCGTGGCGGCATCGCGTTTGAAGTCGGCGGCCTTCGGATAAGGTTGGATCATCACGCTTGGGCCCTGCTTGCCCGCGAGCGGCGCCACCCGCTGCCATATCTCCTCGGTGATGAAGGGCGTGATGGGGTGCAGGGCCCGCAGCAGGGCCTCCAGCACCGTCACCAGGGTATGACGCGTGCCGCGCTGGCGTGCGGCGCTCAAGCCCTCGCCCTGCAGCGCCGGCTTGGAGAGTTCCAGGTACCAGTCGCAAAATTCGTTCCAGGTGAACTCGTAGAGCGCCTGGGCCGCCAGGTCGAAGCGATAGGAGGCGAACTCCTTCTCGACCAGCCCTAAGGTCTCCGAGAGCCGCGACTGGATCCAGCGATCCGCCAGGCCGAACTCCATCTCACCGCCGGCCGCACCATTGTCCTTGTCTTCCGTGTTCATCAGCACGTAGCGCGCCGCGTTCCACAGCTTGTTGCAGAAGTTCTTGTAGCCTTCGCAGCGCTTCATGTCGAAGTTGATGGTGCGGCTATAGGTGGCGAGCGCAGCGAAGGTGAAGCGCAGGGCGTCGGCGCCCACCGCCGGGATGCCCTCCGGGTAGTCGCGACGCACCCGTTTCTCCACCTTCTGCCGCACCTGTGGGATCAGCAGCGAAGCGGTGGATTTGGTCACCAGCTGCTCAAGGGTGATGCCGTCGATCAGGTCCAGCGGGTCCAGGGTATTGCCCTTGGACTTGGACATCTTCTGGCCTTCCGCGTCGCGCACGATGGCATTGATGTATACCTCGCGGAACGGCACTTGCTTCGTGAAGTACTGGGTGGCCATCACCATGCGCGCCACCCAGAAAAAGATGATGTCGAAACCGGTGATGAGCACCGAGGAAGGCAGGAAGTCCTTGAACTGCTGCCATTCCTTGGCGCGCGCCGGGGTATCGCCCGGCCAGCCCAAGGTCGAGAAGGGCCACAAGGCGGAACTGAACCAGGTGTCCAGCACGTCCTCATCCTGGCGCAGCTTGCCGGCCGGCTTCACGCTTGCGTGCTTGAGCGCATCCGCTTCGTCCTCGCCGACGAAGATGTTGCCGGCCTCGTCGAACCAGGCGGGGATCTGGTGGCCCCACCAGAGTTGGCGGCTCACGCACCAGTCCTGGATGTTCTCCAGCCACTGTATATAGGTGGTGCTCCAGTTCTCCGGCGTGAACTTGATGTCGCCGCCACGTACCGCCGCGAGCGCGGGTTCGGTGATGGCGCGCTTGCCGCCCGGGCGTCCATCGGTGAGCGTGTCGCGGGTCAGGTCCAGGAACCACTGATCCGTGAGCATGGGCTCGATGACCGCGTCGGAACGCTGGCTGATGGGCACCATCAACTTGTGTTTCTTGGTCTCCACCAGGAAGCCGGCGGCTTCGAGGTCGGCGACGATCTTCTTGCGCGCCACGAAACGGTCCAGGCCGCGGTAAGCCGCGGGCGCCTCATCGTTCACCTTGCCGTCCAGCGTGAAGATGTTGATGGAAGCGAGGCCGTGGCGCTGGCCCAGCTTCTGGTCATTGAAATCGTGGGCCGGCGTGATCTTCACGCAGCCGGTGCCGAATTCCTTGTCCACGTACTCGTCGGCGATCACCGGTATCAAGCGATCGCTCAGGGGCAGTTTCAGCTGCTTGCCGATCATGCTCTTGTAGCGCTCGTCTTCCGGGTTCACTGCCACCGCCACGTCGCCCAGCATGGTCTCGGGGCGGGTGGTGGCCACCACTAGGTCCTTGCCGCCGGCGGCCGCGGGATAGCGGATCAGCCACAGGCTGCCGTCACGCTCTTCGTTGTTCACTTCCAGGTCGGACACCGCCGTCTGCAGCACCGGATCCCAGTGCACCAGGCGCTTGCCGCGGTACAGGAGGCCATCCCGGTACCACTGTACGAACACGCGCTTCACCGCCGCGGACAGACCCGCGTCCATGGTGAAGCGTTCGCGCGACCAATCCACGGAGGCGCCGAGCCGGCGCATCTGGCGGGTGATGGTGGAGCCGGACTCGTCCTTCCATTCCCAGACCTTCTTGACGAAGTCCTCGCGGCCCAGGTCATGGCGGGTCTGGCCCAGCGCGGCCAGGTGGTTCTCGACGATCTTTTGGGTGGCGATGCCGGCATGGTCGGTACCGCCCTGCCACAGCACCCTTCGCCCTTGCATGCGGTGATAGCGGGTGAGGGCATCCATCAGGGTCTGCTGGAAGGCATGACCCATGTGCAGGGTGCCGGTGATGTTCGGCGGGGGCAGCAGGATGCAATAGGGCAGGCCCTTGTCCGCGGGCGCGAACCAGCCGTGCTTCTCCCAAGTCTCGTACCAGCGGCCTTCCATGCCGCGGGGTTCGTAGGCTTTCTCCATGGGTCCCGGTCGGATGTTCGGATTAGCGCCGCATCGCGCGGCATGAAGCGGGGATTATAAGTGCTAAACGGGGCTGGTAAGCGGGGGATGAGGGGCCGGAGCTATTCTTTGCCATTCTCCCGCAGCGCTTCCTCGACGATGCTGGGTATCTCTTCCCTGAGCTTCTCCCACACCTTGTTCACCAGGGTGGCGTGGATCTCCGCGGAAGCATCGCGCAGCAGCCGGTCCGTCAGGGCGGCGATGCGCTCGGTCAGCACCTCCGACAGCAGGTCCTGGGGGATGGTCAGCACCGCTGGGGATGTCGTGGCAGGCATCGCCGGAGCCGGCGGGACAGCGGACGGTGATGCGGCTTCGCCCACCACCTCGGTCAGGAGCGGGATGTCCAAGCTGGGCTCCGTGCGGCCGGGTTTACGGGGCAGGTTCATGCCCGGGAGTTTATCGGGTTGCTCTTCAAGGGGTAACCCCGGTCCTTGTAGAAGCGGAATCGCTCCCGGCCTTGGGTCTTGCGGGTCTCGTCATCGTCCACCAGTTCCGCCACCCGTTCGAAGCGGGCGAAGAAACCCGGCACTTCGGTCCCAAGGTTGATGAGCAGGTGGAAACCCTCGCCGGGTTCGCCCTCGTGGCCGATGTGCACGGCAGCTTCGGGATCCGCTCCCGCCATGCAATGGGGTAGGAAGGCCCCGTCATGGAAGGTCCACATCAGGTCATCCAATTCCCGGGCGGCGCCTTCGCTCGGCGCCTGCACGAACACCCGGTGACCCATGCCAGCTACCTTCTCCGCCAGCCGGCAGGCGAACATCAGTCGGTTGCGGGAACCGCTTCCTTCCAATATATAGAAATCGACCTGCGTCACACCTGATCCAGCAGGTGTTGCACCAGCAGCGGCACCGGCCGGCCGGTGGCACCTTTCTCCGCGCCGCCCTTCCAGGCGGTGCCGGCAACGTCCAGGTGCGCCCAGGCCATGTTCTTGGTGAAGCGCGACAGGTAGCAGGCGGCGGTGATGGCGCCGGCCTCGCGTCCGCCGATGTTGGCGAAATCCGCGAAGTTGCTCTTCAGGCTCTCCTGGTATTCCTCATACAGCGGCAGTTGCCAGCAGCGGTCTTCGGCCTTGTCACCGGCCTGCTTCAGGCCCTGCACCAGCCGTTCGTTGTTGCCCAGGAGACCCGATACCACGTTGCCCAGTGCGATGACGCAGGCGCCGGTCAGCGTGGCGATGTCCACGATGCTGGCGGGTTTGAAGCGCTCCGCATAGGTGAGTGCCTCGCACAGGATCAGGCGGCCCTCGGCGTCGGTGTTGAGGATCTCCACCGTCTGGCCCGACATGGTGGTGACGATGTCGCCGGGGCGCGTCGCGTCACCGCCCGGCATGTTCTCGGCGCTCGGCACGATGCCGACGAGATTGAGCTTGAGGCCCATCATCATGGCCGCCTTCAGTGCGCCGAACACGCTGGCGGCGCCGCACATGTCGAACTTCATCTCATCCATGGACTGGGCCGGCTTGATGGAGATGCCGCCGGTGTCGAAGGTGATGCCCTTGCCCACCAGCACGTGGGGTTTCTGGTCCTTGCCGGCACCGCGGTACTCCATCACGATCAGCTTCGGCGCCTGGCGGCTGCCGCGGGCCACCGCCAGGAGTGCGCCCATGTTGAGCTTCTTCATCTGTGCCGCGTCCAGCACCGTGACCTTGAGCTTGCTGCCTTTGGCGAGCCGGCCCGCTTCCGCGGCGAGATAGCTCGGGGTGCAGACGTTGGGCGGCAAGTTGCCCAGGTTGCGTGCCAGCGCCACGCCGGCCGCGATCGCGGTCCCGACCTTGAGGCCTTCTTCGGCGGCCTTGCCCTGGTCGCGGCCGACCAGCAGGGTCAGCTTCTGCAACGTCGGCTTGGGCTTGTCTTTGGATGCGCCCTTGAATTGGTCGAAGCGGTAATGGGCCTCTTCGGCGGCTTCCACCGCATGGCGCGCCAGCCAGTAACCGTCCACGCCCTTGATCTCGATGGCGGACAGGGTGCTCACCGCTTCCTTGACACCCGCCTCGTTCAGCGCGCGCACCACCTTGACCATGGCCTTGCGGTAGCCGCGTATCGTGAGGTCCTTCTCCTGTCCCAGCCCCACCAGCAGCACACGCTCGGCGGAGATCTTAGGTACGTCGAACAGCAGCAGCGATTGTCCGGCACGGCCTTCGATGGCGCCGCCCTTGGCGATCTTCCCGAGATACCCATGGCTCGCTTGGTCCAGGGCTTGCGCCGCTGCCGGCAGCTTGCCGCCCTCGAACAATCCGACCACCAGGCACGGCGCGGTCATGGACTCGGCGGCGGCGGTCTTCACGGAAAATTGCATGCATGTCTCCCAAAGGACGATTCAGGATGCAGGGGCGCCTGGCGTATCATGGGCGCTTGCGGCAAGCCCCCGCGGGGTGCGGCCGTCATTCTAACCCAAGCCGGACCCGTCACCGATGAGGCGACAGCGCGACACATGATCCGCATCGTGGACCGTTATCTTGCCCGGGAGACGGCACTCACCGTCGCCGCCGTGACCGGCGTGCTGATGCTCATCATGCTCAGCAACAAGTTCGCGAGTCTCCTGGGCGACGCCGCTGCCGGCCGTCTGCCGCGCGAGACGGTATTCACGCTGTTGGGGCTGGCCTCCGTCAAGTTCTTCATCTACGTGGTGCCGGTCGCGGCTTTCCTGGCGGTGATGATGGCCCTGGGCAGGCTGTACCGGGACAGCGAGATGACCACGCTCATGGCTTGCGGCGTGGGCCCCGCGCAGATATACCGGCCGTTGCTGGTGCTCGGCGTGCTGCTGGCCATCGGCCTCGGCGCACTCTCGCTATATGCATCGCCCTGGGCCGAACGCATGACCCGCATCGTCAACAGTGCCGGCGCCCACAACGCCGAGGTGGGCAGCTTCGAATCCGGACGTTTCAAGGTGGACGACAACGGCCAGGGCGCCCTGTATGCCGATCACGTGAGCAAGGATGGCCGCCAGCTCGACAAGGTGTTCATGCAGGGGCCGAGCGGCGACCTCATGGCTGTGGTCATCTCCGACACCGGGCACCGCCAGGACGACCCGAAACAGCCTTCCGGCGGCATGCTGATCCTGGACAATGGCTGGCGCTATGAAGGTCTCCCCGGCAAAGCCGACTATCGGCTGGTGAAATTCGCCGAGCACGGGATCGTCATCTCGCCGGCGAAGCCGGACAACGGCCTCGACTCCTATGACGCCTATCCCACCGCCGATCTCCTCAAACTGCACGACCTCGCGGCCGCGTCGGCGATCCAGTGGCGCCTGTCGGCACCGCTCTCGGTGCTGCTGCTCGTGGTGCTGGCGGTGCCCCTGGCCCGCACCTCGCCGCGCCAAGGGCGTTACGGCAAGTTGCTCATTGCCATCCTGGTGTATCTCATCTTCTACAACGTGACCATCCTGGCGCGGGTCTGGCTGCAGAAGGGGATCACGCCGGCGGCCCTGGGGATGTGGTGGGTCGACGGAGTGTTCCTGGCCGGTTGTCTCCTGCTGCTGGTGCAGCAATATGGAGTGCGCGGCCTCGTCAATGCGCCCTGGCGGATACGCTCGTGAGCCGCATAGACCTCTATCTCGCGCGCACGGTCATCATCAATACGCTGCTGGTGCTGCTGGTGCTCACGGTACTGGCCAGCGTCATCACCTTCGTCGGCGAGATCCACAACATCAGCGAGACCTATACCATCGCCGAGGCGGCTCGCTTCACCCTCTACAAGATCCCGGGTGGCATGTACGACATGTTCACCATCGCGGTGCTGCTGGGCGCGCTCCTGGGGCTGGGCGAACTCGCCAGCCACAACGAACTCACCGTGATGCGGGTGGCGGGCTTGTCGGTGGCGCGCCTGGGGCTATCGGCCATGCTGGGCGGCCTGGTGTTGGCGGTGTTCTGCGTGCTGCTGGGCGAGATGGTGGTCCCCGGCACCGAGCAGCGGGCCGAGGACCGGCGCGCGGAACTCGTCAATGCGCGCACCAACGCGCTTGGCGTCGGCGGCATCTGGGCCAAGGACGGCAACAGTTTCGTCAACGTGCGTTCCATGACCAACCGCAAGCTGGCGCGGGGCATCTACGTGTACGACGTCAACCCGGCGCGCCAGCTCACCAGCGTGACCTTCGCCAACACCGCCGCGTTCGACGTGGTGCCCCCGGAACTGCACGGTGTGCGCGGCACCACCATGAGCGTGGCCGGTTCGGGTGTATTCCACTACCGGATCGCGGACTGGCATACCTCCCTCAATCCCAACATCATCAGCCTGTTCGCCGTGAACGCTACGGCCCTCTCCGCCGCCGGTCTCTATGAATACATCGGCTATCTGCGCGACAACCGTCTGGATGAAGCACGCTACGTCGCCGAATTCTGGGGGCACGTGGCCAAGCCCGTGGCGCTGCTGCTGATGCTGATGCTGTCGCTGCCCTTCGTGTTCGGGCCGCTGCGTTCCTCCAGCACCGGTCAGCGCATGCTGGTGGGCATGCTCATCGGTATCGGCTTCTATGTGTTCAACAGCATGTTCATGCAGAGCGGCGTGGTGTTCGGTCTCGACCCGCTGACCACAGCTTGGCTGCCCACGCTCCTTTTGGGCGCGATCAGCATATTCACCGTGCGCCGCATCAAATAGCCCAAAGCTACTGCGCCTCGCATAGCTTCGTCTGTAGCAGGGATGCGTACGTGCCGCGGAGCACAGGGATGTGCGGGAGCAGCGAGCGCGAGGACTCGCGATCAAACGAAGACGAGTGCCCGCTTCGCTGCGCAATCCTGCTTCGCTCGCGGTCCAGGGCGTACATCCTGTACGCCCGCTCGCCGTGTCCGGCGAGCCCCTCCTGCTCGCCTCGCGCGCCTCGCTCTGCTTCGGCTCGCTACGCTTTTGGCGTAGCCTTAATTCTTGGGATTGGAGATTTCGGTGAAGGAAACTGCGGGCCGGAGTTCGGTGCCGGACAGCCGGTCATGCCAGGTCTTCTTGTCTTTGTCCCACAACGACCACCAGAAGCCCAGGCCCAGCGCTGCCCAAGAGAGGTAGGCGGCGAGGTAGCGGATGAGCGCCTGCCTCCAGGTGATTTTCGCCCTGCTGTCAGCCTGTACCGCCTTCACCCGCCAGGCCAGCATGCCTAAGGTCTGGCCGTTGCGTATCCAGAAGCCGGCGAAGAACAGGAAACCGACGGCCAGCAGGTACAGCTGGTAGGCGAATTCCGTCAGCGGGTGCTCCCGGCTGATGGCGCCGTGGCTCAGCGGCATCACCAGGGCCGTGGCGATGAACCACAGCGCCAGTACCACCAGCGCGTCGTAGCTCGCGGCCGCGAGCCGGCGCCACAAAGGCACGGGAGATACATCGGCAGGTGTATTCAAAGTGGCGCTCCCTGCGGGATTCGAACCCGCGTTTAAGCCTTGAGAGGGCTCCGTCCTAGGCCTCTAGACGAAGGGAGCGTCGGGCCGAAAGGGAGTGGTATTATACGGACGCGCCGGATTAGCTCAAGTTAGCCCGCCAAAAACCATCAGAAATGCCGCCGTCCGAGCCAACAGGAAGACCGCTTATCCACCCCGTCATCGTCCCCCGCGCCGATCACAACATTTCGCGGGCCCACATCTCCGAGAATGCGCTCAAGGTGCTGTACCGGCTGAAGAACGCCGGCTACGAGGCTTATCTCGTGGGCGGGGGCGTCCGTGACCTGCTGCTGGGCCGGGAACCCAAGGACTTCGACGTGGCCACCAACGCCAGCCCGGAGCAGGTGGAGCAGGAGTTCCGCAACTGCCGGCTCATCGGCCGGCGC
The DNA here is from genome assembly GCA_036271575.1 of Gammaproteobacteria bacterium. GTDB lineage: Bacteria > Pseudomonadota > Gammaproteobacteria > Natronospirales > REEB76 > DASUBN01. Next base: position 24,858 of record DATBAJ010000041.1, on the reverse strand, counting down.
TTCCGCCTCGCCCATGTGCGCTTCGGTGACGAGATCATCGAGGTGGCCACCTTCCGCGCCAGCAGCGTCGCCGACACCGACCCGGACGAGGAAGCCGACCTGACCCACGACGGCGGCACCGGGCGCATCCTGCGCGACAATATCTACGGCACGGTGGAAGAGGACGCAGAACGCCGCGACTTCAGCGTCAACGCCCTGTACTACGACATCCGCGACTTCTCGGTGCGCGACTACGTGGACGGCCTGCCGGACCTGCGCGACGGGGTGCTGCGGCTGATAGGAGATCCTGAAGTCCGCTATCGCGAGGACCCGGTGCGCATGCTGCGGGCGGTGCGCTTCGCCGTGAAACTAGGCTTCAAGATGCATCCCAGGACCGAGGCGCCCATCGGCCGCCTGTCGGAGCTGCTGGGGCACGTGCCACCGGCACGCATGTTCGAGGAGATACTCAAGCTCTTCATGTACGGTTTCGGCGAACAGGCCTTCGAAGGCCTGCGCCACTACGGCCTGTTCGGCCAGCTGTTCCCCCGCACTGAGGAGGCGCTGGCGCTTGAGGAAGAGGGCTTTCCGCAGGTGTTCATCGCCAAGGCGCTGGCCAGCACCGACAGCCGCGTGCATGAGGACCTGCCGGTGACTCCTGCCTTCCTGTTCGCGGCGCTCTTGTGGGAGCCGGTGCGGCAGATCGCCCGGCAGCTGGAGTCGGAAGGTATGCATCCGAGCGACGCCCTGCGCAACGCGTCCTTCGAGGTGGTGGAGGAACAAGTCAAGCGCGTGGCGCTGCCACGGCGTTTCTCCACGCCCATGATCGAGATATTCCAGCTGCAGCCGCGCTTCGCCCAGCGCCAGGGCAAGCGTCCGCAGCGGCTGCTCACCCATCCGCGCTTCCGCGCTGCCTATGACTTCCTGCTGCTGCGCGCCCAGGTGGGCGAGGTGGAGCAGGAGCTCGCCGACTGGTGGACCGCGTTGCAGGCCGGCGATCCCATCGCGCCGCCGCCGTCCGCGCCTGGTGACGGTGGAGGCACGGGCCGGCGCCGGCGCCGCCGTCGTGGTGGACGCGGCCGTGGTCGCGGCGGCAACGGTGGCGGTGGCGAAGGTACCGGGCAGGAGTCGGCCTGAGTGACCCTCGCCTACGTGGGCCTCGGTTCCAACCTCGAGGATCCAGGGGCCCAAGTACGGCGCGCCTTGGGCGAATTGGCTGAGATCCCCGTCACGCGCGTCACCGCTCATTCGCCTCTATATAAGAGTCCGCCCCTGGGACCTTCCGACCAACCCGACTACATCAACGCCGTCGCGGCGCTCGACACCGGCCTCGCGGCGCTGGAACTGCTCGCCGCCTTATGCGATATCGAACAGCGTCATGGCCGCAAGCGAGATGGCGTGCGCTGGGGTCCGCGCAGCCTCGATCTCGATCTCCTCTTGTATGGCGACGTGGTGATGGACACGCCGGAACTCACGCTGCCCCATCCCGGCCTGCCGGAGCGCGCCTTCGTCCTGTATCCTCTCTTCGATGTCGCACCGCAGCTGGCGGTGCCGGGGAGGGGGACGGTGCGCGAGCTGCGCGAACTTATCAGCGGCGCGCCACCTGTGCGATTGGATGATTGAACCGTGAACGAATCGCGCTATCTGGTGGTGGAAGGGCCCATCGGCGTGGGCAAGACCAGTCTCGCCGTGAAGCTCGCCGGGACCCTGGGCGGCGAACTCATGCTCGAGCGCGCCGAGGAGAATCCTTTCCTCGAACGTTTCTACCGCGACCCGAAGAACGCGGCGCTTCCCACCCAGCTCTCGTTCCTGTTCCAGCGCGCCCGCCAGTTGCAGCAGTTGCGTCAGGGTGACATCTTCCAGCCCACCCGCATCGCCGACTTCCTGCTGGACAAGGACCCCTTGTTCGCGCGCCTCAACCTGGACGATGAGGAACTCAAGCTCTACGAGCAGGTCTACCAGCACCTGACCCTGGATGCGCCGCGTCCCGATCTCGTCATCTACCTGCAAGCCCCGGTGGAGGTGCTGACGCGCCGCGTGCAGCGCCGCGGCATCGGCTACGAGCGCTTCATCCAGCAGGATTATCTGGAGCGCATCGCGAATGCCTACTCGCAGTTCTTCTACCACTACAACGCCTCGCCGCTGTTGATCGTCAATGCCACGGACATCAATCCGGTGGAGAGCGAAGCGGACTACGCGGCGCTGGTGCGGGAAATCTCCCGGGTCCGTTCGGGCCGCCACTTCTTTAACCCTTCGCCGGTGAAGTAGCCCCGCGGATTCTGGACATTTCCTCAGGACTACAGCATCCTTTTTGATATGTACACCCAAGCCAAGAGCAGCAACGATGCCAAGCCCGTGACGATACGGGACCTGGCGCGCATGAAGGCCGACAAGGTGAAGATCGCCTGCCTCACGGCCTACGACGCGAGCTTCGCCGCGCGCCTCGACGAGGCCGGCGTGGAGGTGGTGCTGGTGGGGGATTCGCTCGGCAACGTGATCCAGGGTCACGCCACCACGGTGCCGGTCACAGTGGACGACATCGTCTATCACACCAAGAATGTGGCGCGTGGTCTCAAGCACGCCTTCCTCATATCGGATATGCCGTTCCTGAGCTACGCCACGCCGGAGATGGCGCTCGCTAATGCCGCGCGCCTCATGCAGGAGGGCGGCGCCAAGATGGTGAAGCTGGAGGGCAACGGTACCCAGGCAGACATCGTGCGTTACCTCGCCGACAACGGCGTGCCGGTCTGCGCGCATCTGGGCCTCAGGCCACAGATGGTGCACAAGCTCGGTGGCTTCTCGGTGCAGGGACGGCAGGAGAAAGCCGCCCGGCAGATGCTGGAGGATGCGCAGGCCTTGGAGAAGGCCGGTGCAGATCTGCTGTTGCTGGAGCTGGTGCCCAAGGACCTCGCCGCCAAGATCACCGCCAAGGTGGGGGTGCCGGTCATCGGCATCGGTGCCGGCCCCAAGGTGGACGGGCAGATCCTGGTGCTCTATGACATGCTCGACATCACGCCGGGCCGCCGACCCAAGTTTGCCAAGAACTTCATGGAAGGCGCCGGCAGCGTGTCCGACGGTGTGGCCGCCTACGTGAAGGCAGTCAAGAACAAGAGCTATCCCGCTCCCGAGCACAGCTTCGACTGACGGTTAAGGGATGGACACGAGGGCTTCCGAGTGTTGACCGAACATACCGTTGCGGAATTGCGCAAGCGCATCCAGCGCTGGCGTGAGATCCAGCAGAAGGTGGCATTGGTGCCCACCATGGGCAACCTGCATGCCGGCCACATCGCACTGGTGAAGCACGCGCAACAGCTCGCCGATCGGGTGGTGGTGAGCAGCTTCGTCAATCCCATGCAGTTCGGACCGAAAGAGGATTTCGCTGCCTATCCCCGTACGCCGGATGCGGACCGCCTGCAGCTCGCGGTGGCCGGCACCGACCTCCTGTTCACGCCGGAGGTGGATGAGGTGTATCCGGGCGGCATGGACAGGATATCGCGGGTGGAAGTGCCGGCCTTCGACGGCATCCTGGACGGGGCCTCGCGTCCCAGGCATTTCACCGGTGTCGCCACCGTGGTCGCCAAGCTCTTCAACATGGTGCAGCCTGACGTCGCCGTGTTCGGCGAGAAGGACTATCAGCAGTTGCTGGTGATCCGCCGCATGGCCGCGGATCTGTGCCTGCCGGTGCAGATCGTCGGTCATGCGACCTTGCGCGAGCCGGATGGTCTTGCCATGAGTTCGCGCAACCAATACCTGACCAAATCGGAACGTGCCCAGGCGCCGCTGCTGCGTCGCGTGCTTGCCGAGACGGGTGCGTTGTTGCGCGATGGCAGCAAGGACTTCCGGGGCCTGCAGGACCAGGCCCAGCGCCGCCTCACGGAGGGCGGTTTCCGTCCCGACTATGTCGAGGTGCGTGATGCCGATACGCTTGCCCCGGCGGCGCCGGACGATATGCGGCTGGTGGTGCTCGCCGCCGCCTGGCTGGGCAAGGCGCGGCTGATAGACAACCTCTCCATGGATATCAGTGTCCCGCAGGACCGCACCGTCGTCTTGAGCTAAGCTGAGGCCGTCGGTTAAAATATCCTCACTGCCTACCCCGCCCTCCGGATGACCCCATGCAAGTGACCCTGCTCAAGGCGAAGCTCCATCGCGCCCGCGTCAGCCACGCGGAGCTGGACTATGAAGGCTCCTGCGCCATCGACAGCCAGTTGCTGGACGCCGCCGGCATGCTCGACTACGAGCAGATCCAGATCTATAACGTCAGCAACGGCGAGCGCTTCACCACCTATGCCATGCGCGCCGAGGCGGGCTCCGGCATCATCTCCATCAACGGCGCCGCGGCCCACAGGGCCGCGCCGGGCGACATCATCATCATCTGTGCTTATTGCGAGATGAACGCAGCCGAGGCCATGAACCACAAGCCGCGGCTCATCTACCTGAACGAGCACAACAAAGTCGTCAGAACTTCCAACGCCATCCCCGTCCAGGCAGCCTGAAGCGGATCTTTTGGCCGAATGACTTCGTTGCGCCACCTTCCTCGGTGCTCATTTACTGGTCCGTAAACTCCGCTCCTCGGAAGGCACCGCGCCTCGTCCTCGGCCAAAATCTCTCGCTTCAGGTCTTCTTTCCAGGCTTTCGCGTGGAAATTAGGTCCACGGCGGGTTAATTTATGCCATGTCTTCGATAACCCAATCCGCCGCCTGGAAGGCCCTTGCTGCTCACCGCCAGGCCTTTGATGTCGCCGAGCTCAAGTCGCTCGTCGCCGCGGACGCCAAGCGGGTAGATGCCTTCTCCCTCTCGTTGCCGGGCCTGCACGCGGACTACTCCCGGCATCTCGTTACGCCCGAGACCCTGGCGCTCCTGCTGAAGCTCGCCGAGACCGCGGGGCTCGCCGCGAAGCGCAAACAGTTGTTCGAAGGCGGCCACGTCAATAACACCGAGGACCGCGCCGCCCTGCATACCTTGTTGCGTGCCGCGCCCGCCGATGTGCCGCCCGGTCTCAAGGCGCAGGCCGCCGAGGTCCGTGAGGTCTTCGCCAGACTCGAAACCTTCGTCGCTGCCGCCCATGCACCGGGACGTTTCACCGACGTGGTGAGCATCGGCATCGGCGGGTCCCATCTCGGTCCCGAGATGGTGGTGCAGGCCCTGACCCCGCTCAAGGGCCCGAGGCTGCGTACGCATTTCGTGTCCAACGTGGACCCCATGCATGTAGCCCGGGTGCTGGGCCCGCTGGACCCTGCCAAGACCCTGGTGATCGTCATCTCCAAGACCTTCACCACCCAGGAGACCCTGGCCAATGCGCAGGCGGCCCGCGCCTGGCTGGTGAAGTCCCTGGGCGAATCCGCCGTAGCGCAGCATTTCGCCGCCGTGTCTGCAGCGCCTGACAAGGCCAGGGAGTTCGGCATCCCTGCTGAACGAGTGTTCGCCTTCTGGGACTGGGTGGGTGGGCGTTATTCCCTGTGGTCGGCGGTGGGCCTGCCCATCGCACTCGCCCATGGCTTCGAGACCTTCGAGGCGCTGCTGGCCGGCGCCGCGCAGATGGACCGGCATTTCCGCGACGCGCCCTCGGAGCACAACCTGCCGGTGCTGTTGGCGCTGTTGGGCATCTGGTACTGCAACTTCTGGCAGGCCGACACCCGCGCCGTGATCCCTTATCGGCAGGACCTGCATCTCCTGGTGCCGTTCCTGCAACAGCTCGAGATGGAGAGCGATGGCAAGCGCGTGCGCCGTGACGGCAGCGCCGTGGACCATGCCACCGCGCCCGTCATCTGGGGTGACGTGGGCACCAATGGCCAGCACGCCTTCTTCCAGTTGCTGCACCAGGGCACGGAACTCGTGCCGGTGGATTTCATCGCCGTGCTGGAGGAGGAAAGCAGCAACTGGCGCCAGCAGGCCATGCTGCTCGCCAACTGCTATGCACAGGCGGAAGCCCTGTTCCAGGGTCGCGACCAGGCGCAGGCCCAGAAGCGATCGAACGCCGCTCTCGCACCCCACAAGACTTTTCCCGGCGGCCGCCCCAGCACGCTGCTCACCCTGTCGCGTCTCGATGCGGGGACCTTGGGGATGCTGATCGCGCTCTACGAGCACCGCACCTTCGTGCAGGCCTGCGTCTGGGACATCAACCCCTTCGACCAGATGGGCGTGGAACTCGGCAAGCAGTCGGCGGAAGGCGTGCTGCGTGCCCTGGAGAGCGGCGACTTCACAACCATCGCCGATGCCGCCACCCGGGCTGCGGTGAAACGTTCGCGCTATGAGTGAGCCGACTCTGTCGCAGCAGTTCAAGGCCAGCGGCTACACGGTGTTGCGCGAGGTGGTCTCGCGCCAGAGTGCCCAGCTCATGACCAGCTATGCGCTGTTGCAGCAGCAGTGGCCCGGCTACTACCAACCGGAAGACGTGTTCCGCGCCGCCCACGGCCGCTATGCCGACGCCATCAGCGAGACCCTGCTCCTGGAAGTGAAATCGGTCATGGAGCGGGCCACGGGCTTGAACCTCTTGCCCTGCTATTCCTACCTGCGCATCTACGGGCCAGGCGCAGTTCTCCCCAAGCACCTGGATCGCCCATCCTGCGAAGTCAGCGCCTCCCTGGCGCTCGGCATCCAGGCGCCATCGCTCTGGCCCCTGTGCGTGCACGCGGATGGCCAGGACAAGCCCATCGGTCTCATCCCCGGCGACATGCTGGTCTACCGTGGCGCTGACGTGCCACACTGGCGCGACGCCTTCGCAGGCGACTGGTGCGTGCAGGTGTTCCTGCATTATGTGGATGCCGACGGCGGCTACACAGACTTCAAGTTCGACGGGCGTGAGCGAATCGGGCCTTTCGACAAGACCAGCATGCAGCGCCGCTTCCCCCGGGAAGCGAGTTACGGGCGCGGTGATGCGCTGGTGGGTGTGCCCCCGGATGCCCCTTGTCCCTGCAATAGCGGGAAACCATTCAAGGAATGTCACGGCCGATAAAACCTGCTGCGCTCGGCAGGGCGTTGTTGCGCTTCGGACTCGCAGTCGGTCATGCACATAAGAGTGCACTCCCTCCTGCTCGCCTCGCCCTGCCTTCGCTCGCGACGGTTTTATCAGGCAAAATGAGCTTTGAGCAGTATTAGGCGGTTAGGAGAACAGCATGTTGTTGGAAGGTTCTTGTCATTGCGGCGCCGTGCGGTTCAACGTCGAATCCACGACGCCCTATCCCTACATGCGCTGCTACTGCTCCATCTGCCGCAAGACCGGCGGTGGAGGCGGTTACGCCATCAACATCATGGGCGATGCCAAGACCCTGGAGGTCGAGGGCCAGGAATATCTGAACGTCTATCAGGCCCTGGTGCCGGACCCGGAGCAGGAGGGCAAGCTCAAGCCCAGCGAGGCGCGCCGCCACTTCTGCAAGCAATGCGGTTCGGCGCTCTATCTATACGATCCCACCTGGCCGGATTGGGTCTATCCCTTCGCCTCCGCCATCGACACACCCTTACCCAAGTCGCCGGAGATTACGCACATCATGCTGGACTTCGCCGCGCCCTGGGTGAACGTGCCGCGCGGTCCCCGCGATACCCATTTTCCCGGCTATCCTGACGAAGCGATCCTCGATTGGCACAACCGGCACTCGCTCATGGTCACAGAGTCTTAGACCTGCCGCGGCTATCGATGCTGAGCGAGTGCCCAGTGCACATGCTCCCGCACCAGCTCCGACGGGTGTGACTCGCGGCTCTTGAGGGCTTGAACCACTTCTTCGGAAGTCGGCGCGTTGCCCAGCCCCACCGCGATGTTGCGCAGCCAGCCGACGTAGCCGGTGCGGCGGATGGCGCTGCCCTCGGTGCGCTTCAGGAATTCCTCTTCGCTCCAGCCGAACAATTCCGTGAGTTTCGCGTCGTCCAGGCCGTGACGCGGCTTGAAGTCATTCTCGGACGTGGCCTGGGCGAACTTGTTCCAGGGGCAGAAAAGCTGGCAGTCGTCGCAGCCGAACACCCGGTTGCCCATGGCCGTCCGGAACTCTTCCGGTATCGGCCCTTTGTTCTCGATGGTCAGATACGCGATGCAGCGGCGTGCGTCCAGCTCATAAGGGGCGACGATGGCGCCGGTGGGGCACACGTCCATGCAGACACGGCAGCTCCCGCAGTGGTCCGTGGCGGGCTCGTCCATGGGCAGCGGCAGGTCGGTGAAGAGCTCACCCAGGAAGAACCATGAGCCGCCGTTCTTGTTGATGAGGTTGGTGTGCTTGCCTATCCAGCCTAAGCCCGCTCCCCGGGCCAGCGCCTTCTCCAGCACCGGAGCGCTGTCCGTGAATGCCCGGTAGCCGAAGGGACCGATCGCGCTCTGGATCCGATCCGCCAGTCTCTGCAGGCGCGCACGCAATACCTTGTGGTAGTCGCGCCCCAGGGCGTAGCGGGCCACATAGGCCAGATCCGGCTTCCCCAACAGGTCTTCAGCATCGGCCGCGTCCGCGGGCCAATAATCCATGCGCGCCGAGACCACCCGGAGCGTCCCCGGCACCAGTTCCCGGGGCCGGCTGCGGCGCGTGCCATGCTCCTGCATATAGTCCATCTGGCCGTGCCGGCCTGCTTCGAGCCAGGCCAGCAGGTGCCGCTCATCCTCCGGCAGTTCCACGCCGGAGATGCCGAGTTGCTGGAAGCCGAGCTCCCGGCCCCAGTCCTTGATCTGGGCGGTGAGGGCGGTGAAGTCGGGTGTGCCGGACATGTCTATATAATGCATGCATGTCGGCCCTGCCAGAGAACCTTTTCACCGTCGCCCAATTGCGCGAGCTGGAGCGCCGCGCGATGGAGGATGCGCGCATACCGGCTGCCACGCTCATGCAGCGCGCCGGCGAGGCGGCCTGGCAGCAACTCAAGGCGCAGTGGCCCGGTGCCGCGCATCTCCTGGTTCTGTGCGGCGCCGGCAGCAACGCCGGCGACGGTTACGTGCTCGCCACCCGCGCGCTCCTGGAGAAACAACGGGTCACGGTGCTCACGCTCGGCGATCGCCTGCATCTGCCCCAGGCCGCCTCCGACATGCGCGGCATCTTCCTCAAGGCCGGCGGCGTCGAGCGGGGTTTCGAAGGCAGGCTGCCCGCGGCGGATGTGATCGTGGATGCCCTGCTGGGTGTCGGCATCGACCGGCCCGTGCACGGCGAATGGCAGAAGCTCATCAAGGAAGTGAACGCATCCGGCATGCCGGTGCTGGCCATCGACATCCCGACGGGCTTGAACGCGGACACCGGTACCGAGATGGGCAGCGCGATACGCGCGCATCTCACGGTCACCTTCATCGCGCTCAAGGCTGGGCTCTTCACCGGCGCGGGAGCGGAATGCTCGGGCCTCCTGCGCTTCGACAACCTGCAGGTGCCGCCCAACGTCTACGGCAGCCTCACCCCGCGCGCCCGGCGTCTGCGCAGCGCCGCCATGCGCGACACCGGTCTCGCGCGTCGCCGGCGCGACACCAACAAAGGCGACTTCGGCCGCGTGCTGATCGTCGGCGGCGACCATGGCATGGGTGGAGCGGTGCGCCTGGCCGCTGAAGCCGCGCTGCGCAGCGGTGCGGGCCTGGTCACCGTGGCCACCCAGGGCGCGCATCTCTCCGGCCTGCTCGCCGGCGTGCCGGAAGCCCTGGCCCACGGCATCGAGACCGCGGATGACCTCAAACCACTGTTGGATAAGGCCAGCGTCGTGGCGGTGGGCCCGGGCCTGGGTAAAAGCAGCTGGGGGCGCATGCTGCTGAAGCAGGTGATGGCCGTGGATCTGCCCTTGGTGGTGGACGCCGATGCCTTGAACCTCCTCGCCGAAGCGCCCCATAAACACGGCCGCTGGATATTGACACCCCATCCGGGCGAAGCCGGGCGGCTGTTGGGCACGGACACGGCGACGGTACAACGCGACCGCTACGCCTGCGTGGAACGCATCGCCGAGCGCTTCGATGCCGTGGCGGTGTTGAAGGGGGCCGGCAGCCTGATAGCCGCACATGGAGAAGCGACGGCGGTCTGCACCGCCGGCAACCCCGGCATGGCCGCGCCCGGCATGGGCGATGTGCTGACCGGCGTGATAGCGGCTCTGGTGGGGCAGGGGCTGCCGCTTCCCGAGGCTGCGCGCCAGGGTGTGTACGTGCATGCGGCGGCGGGGGATCTCGCTGCGCGGCAGGGCGAACGTGGGCTCATGGCCCGCGACCTCATGGAGCCGCTACGCCGCCTGGTGAACGTGTGATGCATCTCGCCCTCGCCGATGCCGCCGCCACGGAAGCGGCCGGTGCCTCCCTCGCGAAGGTGTTTCCCACCGAAGACTGTGTGATCTATCTGCACGGCGACCTGGGTGCCGGCAAGACCACCCTGGTGCGCGGCTTGCTGCGGGCCTTGGGGCATACCGGCCGGGTACCCAGCCCGACCTATACCCTGGTGGAACCCTATGAGCTGGGCCGCCTGAGTCTCAAACACCTGGATCTCTACCGCATCGCCGACCCGGAGGAATTGGCCTATCTCGGGATGCGGGACATGGCTGGCGCCCTGCTCATCGAGTGGCCCGAACGTGGCACCCACTTCCTGCCGGAGCCGGACTTGGAGTGCCGGCTCACCGTTGCCCCCCCCGGACGGATATTGGAGGTAGAAGGGAAGAGTGGGCTGGGGCAGGGGCTTTTAGCCGCCTGGGAAGGTCGTAGCTCATAAGGCTGCACTCTAAGACATATCTCTATCTCCTTAAATCTGTTAATAAAATATTTGAAAAGCCCTCCGGATGGTGTATAACTTATAGGCACCTGTGGGTGTTTTCTGAGGGCGATTCCGTGCGGGCGATGGGCTTCTTCCTGGCTTTGTTGCCGGTGTTCGCTGCGGCGTCTTCCGCCACGGTGGCGGTCAAGTCCGTGCAGCTCACGGGCGATGGCACCCACACCGAGCTTTTGCTGTCCCTCTCAGGCAACGCCGAACACACCCTGTTCACCTTGAGCCAGCCGAATCGCATCGTGCTGGACGTGGACGATGCTGAACTCAAGGCTGCGCTGCCGCCGGGCCGCGGCATGGTGAGCACGCTGCGCAGCGCCACGCACGATGACAAGCTGCGTCTGGTGCTGGACCTCAACACCCGCGCCATGCCCCAGAGTTTCCTGCGTCAGACCGCTGCCGGTCCGGAGCTGGTGGTGGAGATGACGGCGCCCGGTGCGACCCCGGTGGCGAGTGTTCCGGCACCTGCCTCCGCTGTCCCCACCGCAGCTGTCATCGCCGCTCCCGCGATGCCCACCCATGGCCGCGATATCGTGGTCGCCATCGACGCCGGTCACGGCGGCAGGGATCCGGGCGCCCACGGTCCCAAGGGTGCCTACGAGAAGAACGTGACCCTCGCCATCGCCAAGAAGCTCGCGGCACTCATCGACCGGCAGCCCGGCATGAAGGCGGTGCTGACCCGTGACAGCGATGTGTATGTGGATCTCAAGGAACGGTTCATGAAGGCCCGTCGCGCTGATGCGGACCTCTTCGTCTCCATCCACTGCGATGCCGCCCGCGATAAGAGCGCCGATGGCGCCACCGTATATGTAGTCTCGGAGCACGGCGCCACCACTGAGCATGCCAGGTTCCTGGAACGCCAGGAGAACGACGCGCTGGTGGGTGGCGTGGACCTCAAAGGTCTGGCCCCCGACGTGAAATCGGTGGTGGTGGACATGTCCCAGTCCGCTGTCATGGTCATGAGCTTCGATGTGGGTGGCAGCGTCGCCAAGCAGCTCGCCGCCATCGGTGCCATGCATAAGGACAGCGTCCAACAGGCGGGTTTCATGGTGCTCAAGGCGCCGGACGTGCCCTCCATGCTCATCGAGACCAACTACATCACCAACCCGCACACCGCCAAGCTGCTCATGTCCAACGACTACCAGCAGCAACTGGCTTCCGCCATCTTCACCGGCATCGACAGCTACTTCGGTCACTATCCGCCGCCGGGCAGCCAGCTCGCCGTGCTCAAGCAGCAGCGGGATGGACGCACCTCTGGTGTCCTGGCCTCGGGCGTGGGACTCAACCCGAACCGATAGCCTAAAAGCTGCTGCGCTCTCCGCCGCACTCGTTCTCTACGCTTCTAGCCGACTTCTTGCTGATATCCTAGGGATTCCTGTCCACGCAAGAATCCCATGCCCATCCGCGAACTGCCAACCCAGCTCGTGAACCAGATCGCCGCCGGCGAGGTGGTGGAGCGGCCGGCGTCCGTGATGAAGGAGCTGATGGAGAACGCCCTCGATGCGGGCGCGCGGCGCATCGAATTGGATGTGGAGGGCGGCGGCACCCGGCTCATGCGCGTACGCGACGATGGCGGCGGCATCCCCAAGGAGGAGCTGTCCCTGGCGGTGGCGCGCCATGCCACCAGCAAGATCGGCAGCCTCGAAGACCTGGAGCGGGTAGTGACCTTGGGCTTCCGCGGCGAGGCTCTGCCGAGCATCGGCGCCGTGGCGCGCTTGAGCCTGACTTCCCGAACTCCCGACAGCGAACACGCCTGGCGCCTGGAAGGGGACGGCCATGGCCGTTACGCGGAACCGGTACCTGCGGCCCATACCGCTGGCACCAGCGTCGAGGTGAGGGATCTATTCTTCAACACCCCGGCACGCCGCAAATTCCTGAAGAGCGAGGCTACTGAGTTCGGCCACCTGGAGACTGCGGTGCGCCGCCTGGGTCTGGCGCGGCATGACGTGGACCTGCAGTTGAAGCACAACGGCCGGGCAGTGCTGGTGCTGCAAGCGGCCGCCGATCGCGCCGGTGTCGAGCGCCGCCTCAAGGAGTTGGTGGGCCCGGAGTTCATCGGACACGCCTTCCACATCGAACAGCAGGCCGGTGGCATGCGCTTGAGCGGCTGGCTGGCACGGCCGACGTTCTCCCGCAGCCAAGCGGATCTTCAATACTTCTACGTCAATGGCCGCGCGGTGCGCGACAAGCTCCTGGTGCATGCGGCGCGCCTCGGGTTCAATGACGTGATGTTCCACGGACGGCATCCGGCCTACGTGCTGTATCTCGAACTCGATCCGGCGCGGGTGGATGTGAACGCCCATCCGGCCAAGCAGGAAGTGCGTTTCCGCGACAGCCGCCTGGTGCATGACTTCGTGTTTCGCACCGTGCAAGAGGCGCTCGCCGCCACCCATCCGCAGGCGGTCGCCTCAGCCACGGACGGCGGCCACATGGCGGCGTTTGCGCCGGGTTATCGTCCGGCCGGCCTGGGACCAAGCCAGATCCCCATGGTTGCGGAGGCGCTCGCCGCCTATGGGCATCTGCATGGCGCGCCGGATGCGCCGGCGGCTTCCGCGTCGGTCGCCGCGCCGCTGTCCGGGGTACCGCCGCTGGGTTTCGCCCTGGCGCAGTTGCATGGCATCTATATCCTGGCCGCGTCGCCGGACGGATTGATCCTGGTGGATACGCACGCCGCCCACGAGCGCATCACTTATGAGCGCATGAAGGCCGCGTTGCAGCAGGGCGGCGTGGTATCGCAACCCTTGTTGGTACCCCTGAATGTAGCGGTGAGCAAACGCGAGGCGGACCTTGCCGAGACTGCGGCGGCGGTGCTTGCCCAAGGCGGGTTCCTGGTGGAACGGCGCGGCCCCGAGAGCCTCTCGATCCGCGAGGTGCCGGCATTGCTGGCACGGGAGGATATCGCTGCGCTGCTTCGGGATCTGCTGGCGGATCTCGCCGAGCATGGCGAGAGCCGGCGTGTGGACGAATCGCTGGAGCGGGTGCTGGCCGGCGCCGCCTGCCACACCTCGCTGCGTGCCCATCGCGAACTGACACTGGCTGAGATGAATGCCTTGTTGCGGGACATGGAGCGCACGCCGCGTGCCGACCAGTGCAACCACGGCCGTCCCACCTGGACGCGCCTCACTCATTCCGAATTGGACCGTCTGTTCCTGCGTGGCCGATGACTTTGAGCAAGAAGCCTCTGGCTATTTGCATCATGGGCCCTACTGCCTCGGGCAAGACTGCGCTCGCAGTGGAGTTCGTGAAGCGGTTCGGTTGCGGGATCGTGAGCGTGGATTCCGCCATGATCTACCGGAGCATGGACATCGGCACCGCCAAGCCGGGACCCGATATCCTCGCGGCCGCGCCGCACCGCCTCGTCGACATACTCGACCCATCCGAGAAATATTCCGCCGCGCGTTTCCGCGAGGACGCGCTGGCTGCCATGCGTGAGATCACCGCCGCCGGCCGGGTGCCCCTGCTCACCGGCGGCAGCATGTTGTATTTCGACGTGCTGCAGCACGGCATCTCGCCGCTGCCGGGCGCCGACCCCGCGATCCGCGCCGCGCTGGATGCGCGGGCCCTGGAGGAGGGTTGGCCTGCCTTGCATGCGGAACTGGCGCGCCTGGATCCGGAGGCGGCCCTGCGCATAAAGCCCAACGACCGCCAGCGCATCCAGCGGGCCCTGGAGGTTTGTTACATTTCGAAACAACCCTTGTCGGAACTCCAGCGCGCCCCCACTGTCGAAGCCGGCGAATACCGTTACCTCAAGCTGGCGCTGGCGCCGACGGATCGCGCGGTGTTACACGAAATAATCGAGCGGCGCTTCCGGTCCATGATGCAGGAGGGGTTCCTGGACGAAGTGCGCGGCTTGCGCGCACGCGGCGATCTCGATGCCTCGATGCCCTCGATGCGTGCTGTTGGATATCGCCAACTATGGGAACACCTGGAAGGCGGCTGCGGACTTGAGGAAGCGGTGAGGCGTGGCATCGTCGCCACACGCCGGTATGCGAAACGCCAGCTCACGTGGTTGCGCGCGGAGTCCGACGTGCGGTGGTTCGACAGTGACGCATCGATGCAGTTCGTCGACGATGCATGCACATTTGCAGCGTCGCATCTGGTCGCATCGCCACGGTAAATCCGGAGCGCTGTGCTACAATCGGAACCAATATGTATAAAACCATGGGCCTACCCGATCGGCCTGCAAATACAACAAGGAGAAGCACCATGGCAAAGGGTCAATCGCTTCAGGAACCGTTCCTGAATGCGCTCCGGCGCGACAAGGTGCCGGTCTCGATCTATCTCGTGAACGGCATCAAGCTGCAGGGTCAGATCGAATCCTTCGACCAGTTCGTCATCCTGCTCAAGAACAGTGTCAGCCAGATGGTATACAAGCACGCCATCTCCACCGTCGTGCCGGGCCGCCATGTGCATGTGGCTCCGCCGCCGGGCCAGGAAGGCGAAGCACAGCCCGAGGGCGGCGAACATCATCATTGACGCCGCCGTGATGGATCGCGCGCTTGTTTGAGCGTCCCAAGAGCGGCGAGCGCGCCGTTCTGGTCCATCTCGATCTCGGCTCGGATCACGGCGAGGTGCTGTTGGCGGAGTTCGCCGAGTTGGCGCGCGCCGCCGGCGCCGAGGTGCTGGACGTGGTCCGCGGCAGTCGCCGCACACCTGAGGCGCGCTACTTCATCGGCGCAGGCAAGGCCGAGGAAGTGGCCGAGCGCGTCAAGGCGCTCAAGGCCGACCTGGTGCTGGTCAACCACGCCTTGAGTCCCAGCCAGGAACGCAACCTCGAGAAGCTCTTGAGTTGCCGGGTGCTGGACCGCACCGGCCTGATCCTCGACATCTTCGCCCAGCGCGCCCGCACCTTCGAGGGCAAGCTGCAGGTGGAGCTTGCCCAGCACAAGCACATGGCGACGCGCCTGGTACGCGGCTGGACCCACCTGGAGCGGCAGCGCGGCGGCAGCATCGGCCTGCGCGGGCCGGGCGAGACCCAGTTGGAATTGGACCGCCGCCTCATCGGCAAGCGCATCCAGACCCTTGAGAAGCGCTTGATCAAAGTCGGCGATCAACGGGAACAGGGACGCCGCACCCGCCAGCGCCACGACGTACCCACGGTCTCGGTGGTCGGTTACACCAACGCCGGCAAGTCCACGCTCTTCAACGCGCTCACCGGTGCCGGCGTGTTCACCGCTGATCAGCTGTTCGCCACCCTGGATGCGACCCTGCGTCGCCTGGATCTGGGCGATGCGACCCATGCCGTCATCGCCGACACGGTGGGTTTCATCCGCGATCTGCCCCACGACCTGGTGGCGGCTTTCCGTTCCACCTTGCAGGAGACCGAAGAAGCGGTGTTGCTCTTGCACGTGGTGGATTCGGGCGACCCGGAGCGGGACGAGTACATCGAGACGGTCAACAGCGTGCTGACGGAGATCGGCGCCGACAAAGTCCCGCAGATAGAGGTCTTCAACAAGATCGACCTGACCGGCCAGCTGCCGGCGGTGGATCGCGGCCCGGACGGCCATGCGCGTCGCATCTGGGTCTCGGCCGCCACCGGCGCGGGCCTGGACCTTCTGCGTCAGGAGATCTCGGCCCGCCTCAAGAGCGACACGGTGCATGGCTGGATCCGCCTGCCGCCTTCCCATGCGCGGGCCCGCGCCGCCTTCTTTGACCTGGGGGCGGTCAGGAGCGAGAAGGGCGATGAGGAGGGCGGCTATCTGCTGGAAGTGGAGCTGCCCCGGCGCGAATACCAGCGTCTATGCCGCCGGGAGGGCCTGGAACCCGAGGCGCTGGCAGTCTGAGTATCTTGCAGCCCGCCGGCCGGGGGCCTGTCAAATCGGTATAATCTGACCACGGGCAGTCTTGAAAAGGACGCCCGTTTTTTGTGTCTGGGGCTTGGGGTCAGGAGCCGAGGAAATGCTGGTGCCATTGCTGAGTGCGGTCGGTCTGATGCTGGTCCTGGAAGGCCTGATGCCTTTCGCCGCGCCGCGCGGTTTCCGCCGCACCCTGGCCGCGGTGATGCAGGCTGACGACCGCATCCTGCGCCTGGTGGGCCTGTTCAGCATGGCCGCGGGCCTCGCCGTGCTTTACCTGGCGCGGAGCTGAACATGGGCAAGAACGTCATCGTCATCGGCGCCCAGTGGGGCGACGAGGGTAAAGGCAAGGTCGTCGACTGGCTCACGGACCGCGCCGCCGCGGTGGTGCGCTTCCAGGGCGGCCACAACGCCGGCCATACCCTGGTCATCGGCGGCGAGAAGACCGTGCTCAAGCTCATCCCTTCCGGCATCCTGCGGGAGAACGTGCAGTGCCTCATCGGCAACGGCGTGGTGGTCTCGCCCACGGCGCTGTTTGAAGAGATCGGTATGCTCGAAAGCAAGGGCGTGCCCGCGCGGCGCCGTCTCAAGATATCCCCGGCCTGCCCGCTGATCCTCCCGTCCCACGTGGCGCTGGACAAGGCCCGCGAGCATGCCAAGGGTTCGGCCAAGATCGGCACCACTGGCCGCGGCATCGGCCCGGCCTATGAGGACAAGATCGCCCGCCGAGCGGTACGGATCGCTGATCTCTTCCACCGCGAACGCTTCGCCGCCAAGCTCGGCGAAGTGCTGGATTACCACAACTTCGTGCTCAAGAACTATTTCCGGGTCGAACCGGTGTCGTTCCAGGAGACTCTCGAACAGTGCCTGGGGCTGGTGCCGCAGCTGGAGCCCATGGTGGCAGACGTCACTGCCATCCTCTACGAACTCAACGAACGCGGCGAGAACATGCTGTTCGAGGGCGCCCAGGGAGCGCTCCTGGACGTGGACCACGGCACCTATCCCTATGTGACCTCCTCCAACACCACCGCTGGCGGCGCTGCCACCGGCACCGGCCTTGGCCCCAAGTACTTCGACCAGGTGCTGGGTATCGTCAAGGCTTACACCACGCGGGTGGGCGAGGGGCCCATGCCCACGGAACTCTTCGACGCGATGGGGGAGCATCTCGCACGCCGTGGCCACGAGTTCGGTTCCGTCACCGGCCGGCCGCGCCGTTGCGGCTGGTTCGACGTGGTGGCTTTGCGCCGCTCCATCATCAACAACAGCGTCACCAGCGTCTGCATCACCAAGCTGGACGTGCTGGACGGTCTCGACACCATCCGCATCTGCGTCGCCTACAAGACACCCCAGGGGGAGATGCACCTGCCGCCAGTGGGGGCCGAGAGCTTTGCCGAATCGGAGCCGGTATACGTCGATATGCCCGGCTGGAAGACCTCCACCGTGGGCGTCACCGACTACGCCGCGCTGCCCGAGAACGCCCGGGCTTACCTGAAGAAGATCGAGGAACTCATGGGCGTGCCCCTGGACCTGATCTCCACGGGTCCCGACCGGACTCAGACCATCGTCCTCAAGCATCCCTTCGACTGACGGCAGCCGGTACGGCAAAAAGAAAGGCGCGCCATCTCTCGAGGGCGCGCCTTTTTCATTTTTGCTTTCGAATCAGTTCCTGAAGTCCCATTGGACTTTCAGGATCACCTCGTTGCCGTTCTCGATCACCGGCTGGCCCAGACCATCGGTCTCAGTGACCACGCCGTGGTTGAACACGAGATAGACGTTGCTCGCGTCCTCCACGATCCAGTGCAGCTGGGTGTTGCTGCTCACCCCAGGGATGCCGTTGTTGTACTGCATCTGGGTGGTGATGTAGAAGGTCGGCGTGAAGGCATAGGTGCCGGTGAGCGTGGTCAGGCGCGTGACGCCGTGGTCGGGTTGTCCCGGATTGAGATATTGCGGCTGGTAGTAGAACAGCCACTCCTGTGAGGCGGACAGCACCAGCTGGCCGGACGGCGTGTTCCAGTTCACCTGCACCAGCGGATGGTGTGCGGTGCCGGCGTAATAGGTGCCCTGGGAGTCGATGAATTCCCACCACAGCGCTTCGGACTGGGGCGAGTTGAACTGGATGCGGCGGCGGTTCCAGGTGTAGGGACCTTGCGGCACGCTCACGTCAGGCACCAGGTCGAAGGCACCCGTGGGCCGGTCGAAGTCCTGATAGAGGTCGAACTCCCAATACCAGCCGCCCTGGGTCAGCATCTCCGGACTGAAGAACCACTCGGCGCTCTGCTTGCCGCCGTCCTGGGGGCCGACGCCGTCGTACTCGTAGTAGTGGCCGTAGAACCAGAAGCGGTGCACCCAGTTGAACCAGCTGTCCGCCGCCGGCCGCGGCTGGTAGTTGACCTCGGTGATGCTGTAGCGCGTGCCCGGGCGGGGCAGGAAGCCCAGGGCCGGATCCAGGGCGTCGCCCCACTGGCTGAACTGCTGGTGCAGGTACCAGAGGTCATTGGGGTACTCCAGGTCCACGCCGTAGCCGTTGGGGCTGCCGGCGGGCAGGTCGCCGGCGGAGTGGGCCGCCCAGCCGGAGAGGTTCAGGTTCTTGTCGCCCAGGAAGTTGGAAGTCTTCCAGGTGGCGTCGGCGCCCGTGAAGGTATTGCTGCTCGTGCCAGTGGGATCGCCGTGGGTCACGATGCCGCCTACCTGCAGTTCCGGGTCCAGGTTGTAGGTGCCGCGGCCCACGAACAGGTTGGTGGCGTCCGACTGGGAGCTGCCGCCCATCTGCGTGTCCAGCAGCGCCAGCGAACCGTTGTCGGACTGGCCGATCAGCTTCACGCCTTCATTCAGCGGCACTTCCAGGCCGTTCACCAGCCCGATGTTGCGGGAGTTGAAGGGGATGAAGTTGGTGCCCTGGTTGTAGCCGAAGGTGAACAGGTTGGAACCCTGCAGGAAGAACTGGCGCTTCTCCGGGAAGAACAGCGGGAAACGGCCGGTGTTGATCTGCTGCTGGTCCGCTTCCGCCTCGGCGAAGTCGGTGTGGTAGGTGAAGAGTCCCGCCAGTGCCGGGTTGAAGTTGTACTTTATGTCGACACCGGTGTTGCTGGTGGTGCCGTTGCCGGTCTTGTACTTCATGAGGCCGTAGGGTTGCACGTCCAGGCCCTTGCCCTGTTCCATGTCCTGCACGCCGGTGAGCGTGCCTTCGCGCGTCAGCTGGAACACGGAGGAATCCAGCGTCACGCCGGCCCAGTCCAGGGTCAGGAGGTCGCGCGGCACGTTGCGCGAGAGGTTGAAGCCCCAGCGGGTTATGCCGGTGGTGAACTGCAGGCTGCGGGTGTCGATGGCGATCTCCGCGGTCCAGCCATGCTCACCTTGCACCACCTTGGCCTGCCAGATGCCGTCCCAGTTGTAGTCCACGCCGTTGTAGCTGTTGATGGCGGCGGTCGGCGACTGCAGACCGTCGGCCATGGCGCCGGAAGCGTTCACCTGGAACACATAGGCGAAACGTTTCGTGCCGAAAGTATCCAGCATGAACAGCACGTTGTCGTCGGAACCCTGGTTGCCGTCCCGCACCAGGGTGTGGGTCGCGAGCTTCGAGAGGTCCGGATCATCGCAGACCAGGCCGATATAGAGGGTATGGTTGCCGCGCAGCAGCAGCACCTTGGTGTGGTAGGGGGTCGGCGCGCCCGGATGCGGGCTCTGCTGGGTCAGGTCCTCGATGACGCCGGCCTGGCTCCAGGCGGCTTCGTCCAGGCGCCCGTCCACCGTGATGGCGCCGTCATCGACCCGGCCGGCCTGGACCTGGGGAGCTTCGTCCTGGGCGAGCGCCGGCAGGCTGGATGCCGCCAACATGGCCATCAGGACTCCGTATGCCGCTTTACCCCGGCGGCGGGGAGTTCTGTTCTGCATATCCTCTTGGATGCCCCGGGAAGCTAAAAGGTTTTATGATTTGATACAGATAGTAACAATATTTTTCCGGGAACCAAGGCGAATACCAGCGGTCTCAGCAAGACTCCTGCCAAAAAAATGAAAAGCCTTCCGACGGCCTTTTGGTCCGAATCATCGATGGAGGGGTACCCATGAGATCCGTTCCGACGCTGAAAGTGGCGGCGGCCATCGTCCTGGGGTCGCTGGCTGCGAGCGTGACCGCCGCCGCCGCGGACAAACAAGACACCTCTTACAGCCGCAGCTACCAGGACCTGACGCTGGCTTCCAAGCAGGGTCGTCATTACCGCGTGCAGGTATCGGTACCGGAGGCGGCGGCGCCCAAGGATGGCTATCCGGTGCTGTACGTGCTCGACGGCAACGGCTGGTTCGGGCCGGCGGTGGACATCGCGCGCATGCGTGAGTATGAGAAATTGTCACCGACCATCGTGGTGGGCATCGCCACGGAGGGTAAGGCGTTCTTCGATGTGGCCCGCAGTTACGACTTCACCCCTCCAGGTTCAAAAGACCCGGAGTTCGACGGCGTCCCCCTGGGCGGCGCGGACGAGTTCCTGGCTTTCCTCGACCAGGTGGTGAAACCGTGGGTGGGCGCGCGTTACCACGTCGATGCCCACAGGCGCATCCTGTTCGGTCACTCCATGGGCGGCATGTTCGTGCTGCACGCACTGTTCAAGTCCCCGGGGAGCTTCGACGTGTACCTGGCCGCAAGCCCGGACATCGGTCTCGGCGATGAGATCGTGCTCAAGGAAGCGCCGGCCTTCGAGTCGAACCCGCAGCGCAATGGGCCACGAGTGCTGGTGACAGTGGGTTCCCTGGAGGGGAGCCCGAGCCCGGCGCTCGAGGATGACTATCGGCGCTGGTACACTGCTCATCCCGAAGAGATCCCCGGCATGACACCTGACCAGGCGGTGACTGAACTATTCTCGGGCGGGGGCAATTACGACAAGATCGGAAAGACACGTGCGCTGGTGCAAAAGCTGGCGCAGAGCGGCGTGGCGGCCGAGTTCGTGGAATTCGACGGCGACGAGCACATGGCCGCGGCCATCAGCGCGCTCAATCGCGGTATCCCGTTTGCGCTACGACCGCCGGCACTGAAAGGTGGGTCGAAATGAAGCTGGAGTGGTCTCGCCCTGAAGAGGCGAGCCAGGAATTGGAGAGTCTAGAAAGACTTGAATCGTATGGTGCCCAGGAGAGGGCGAAGCCGGAGTTTTAGCGCGAGCATCGCTCGCGCCCGGCTGAGCGGTTCGCCAAGGAAGGCGAATCTGGTTATTGCACCAGGGATGGGTCAGTGATCGACTTGGAAATCTAAGCTGGTGCCCAGGAGAGGACTCGAACCTCCACGGTGTTACCCGCTAGTACCTGAAACTAGTGCGTCTACCAATTCCGCCACCTGGGCTTTAGGGGCGCGAAGGCCGGGCACTTTACCCAGCCCCGTCCTATGTGTCAATCTGCGCATCCACTCCTAGACCCTTGAACTGCCTCTAAAAATGACCATATAAGGCGGCAAGGGGCTCTCCTCTGTACTCTATATCTATTCATGAAACGCAAGAAAAACCGAAACCAACCCTCTCAACGCCGTTCCCGACGCTCTGCTGACCCCTTCGCCCAACGCGAAGCCCAGAAATACGTCCGACCCATAGCCAGCCGCGAAGCCATCCTGGGGTGGCTGGAACAGGCCGACGAGCCCGTCTCCTTCGAGCGCGTGCTGCACGACTTGGGCCTCACCGATGCCGTGGACGTGGAAGCCCTGAACCGGCGCCTCGGCGCCATGGTGCGCGACGGCCAGCTGGTACAGAACCGGCGCGGCGAATACTGCCTGGTGAAGCGCCTGCCGCTCACCGCCGGTACCGTGATCGGCCACCGCGACGGCTTCGGTTTCCTGAAGCCCGATGAAGGCGGCGACGACATCTTCCTGCCGCCGCGCCAGATGAGCGAACTCATGCACGGCGACCGCGCTATGGTGCGAGTGCAAGGAGTAGATCACCGCGGCCGCGCCGAGGGCTCCGTGGTGGACGTGCTGGAGCGCAACACCACTGAACTGGCGGGACGCTATACCGAAGAGCATGGCGTGAGCTTCGTAGTGCCTGATAATGCCCGCATCGCCCATGCTGTGCAGATCCCGGTACCGGAACGCGGTGGGGCGCGTAACGGGCAGATGGTGGTGGTGCAGATCACCCAGCAGCCCAGCAAGCACAGCGAGGTCATCGGCCGCGTCAGCCGCATCATGGGCGAGCGCAACGCCGCCGGCATGGCGACTGAACTCGCCATCCATGCCCATGCCTTGCCCCATGCTTTCCCCGCCAACGTCGAGACCGAAGTCAGGGGCTTAAGCCACGAGGTGCCGGAGCAGGCCAAGCAGGGCCGTCTCGATCTGCGCTCCACGCCGCTGGTCACCATCGACGGCGAGGATGCACGGGACTTCGATGACGCGGTGTACTGCGAGCGCCAGCGGGACGGCTTCCGTTTGTTGGTCGCCATCGCCGATGTATCCCATTACGTGAAGACCGGCACTGCGCTGGACCATGAAGGGCAGAAGCGCGGCAATTCCGTGTACTTCGCCGATCGCGTCATCCCCATGCTGCCGGAGGTCCTGTCCAACGGCCTGTGCTCCATCAATCCGCAGGTGGATCGCCTGTGCATGGTCTGCGAGATGCACGTGGACAAGGACGGTGAAGTCTCCCGCGCCCGTTTCCATGAGGCGGTGATGCGCTCCTCCGCCCGCTTCACCTATACCAAGGTCGCGAAGATCCTGGTGGACCGGGATCCGGCGCTGCGCGCCGAGTATGCGGCTCTGGTGCCTCATCTCGAGGATCTATACGCGTTGTATCACGTGCTGGCAAAGGCACGGCACCGCCGCGGCGCCATCGATTTCGACAGCACCGAGACCAAGGTAGTGTTCGACGACAAGGGCGGCATCGCCGCCATCCGCCCCACGGTGCGCAACGATGCCCACCGGCTCATCGAAGAATGCATGATCGCGGCCAACGTCCAGGCCGGGAAGTTCCTGGCCAAACACAAGTTTCCGACCCTGTACCGGGTGCATGCCGGCCCGAAAGAGGAGGGCCTGGAGAAGCTGCGCGCGTTCCTGGGCACCCTCGGTCTCAAGTTCGGCGGCGGCGATAAACCCGAACCCATGCACTACGCCAAGCTCTTGGAGAAGGTACAGGATCGTCCGGACAAGCATCTCATCCAGACCGTGCTGCTGCGTTCCTTGTCCCAGGCGGTGTATACGCCGGAGAACGTGGGTCACTTCGGCCTGGCGCTGCCGTTCTATGCACACTTCACCTCGCCCATCCGGCGTTACCCGGACCTGCTGGTGCATCGCGCCATCCGCCATGCCCTGCAGGGCGGCGTGGCCCAGAACTTCAACTATTCCGGCAGCCACATGGAGCAGATGGGTTCCCACTGCTCCATGACCGAGCGGCGTGCCGACGAAGCCACGCGCGATGCGTTGGACCGCCTGAAGGCGGAGTACATGCGGGATAAACAAGGCGAGGAGTTCGAGGGCCTGGTCACCGGCGTCACCAACTTCGGGCTGTTTGTACAGATTAAAGATTTGTATGTGGAAGGCCTCATCCACATCACTTCGCTGCCCAGCGATTACTACAACCACGACCCCATCGGACATCGCCTGGTGGGTGAGCGTTCCGGCCGGGTGTTCCGCCTCACCGACACCCTGCGGGTGAAAGTGGCGGCGGTGAACGTGGACGAACGCAAGATCGACTTCGAACTGGCCGCTCTGCCGGCGCCCGGGCGCGGAGCTGCCGGGCACAAGCCACGCCGCCGCTGATGCCATGAAAGAGAAAGAACTGATCTACGGGCTGCATGCGGTGACCGCGCTCCTGGAAGGCGGCGGCAAAGTGCATGCCCTGTGGATGTTGGACAGCCGCCATGACGACCGGCTCACGCGGGTAGTCGAACTCGCCCAGAAGGCAGGTGTCCGGGTGCAACGGGTGCCGCGGGCCGAACTGGATCGCCTCACCCACGATGCCCGCCATCAGGGCGTGGCAGTGGAAGCGGAGGGCGCGGAACTCCGGGACGAGGGTGGCCTCATCCCACTGTTGGATGCCCTCGACGAGCCACCGTTCCTATTGGTGCTGGACGGCGTGCAGGACCCACACAACCTCGGCGCCTGCCTGCGTTCCGCCAACGCCGCCGGCGTCCACGCCGTCATCGCCCCCAAGGACCGCTCCGCAGGTCTTACCGCCGTGGCCCGCAAGGTCGCCTCCGGTGCAGCCGAAGCCACGCCGTTCTTCCAGGTGACCAACCTGGCGCGTACCCTGCGTGAACTCAAGGACCGCAACATCTGGTTCGTGGGGCTGGCGGGCGAAGCGGACCAGAGCATCTACGAGCTGGACCTGAAAGGTCCCATCGCCATCGTCATGGGCGCGGAAGGCGAGGGTATGCGCCGCCTCACCAAGGAGCACTGCGACTTCCTGGCGAAGATACCCATGGCGGGTGGGGTAGAGAGCCTGAAT
>DATBAJ010000040.1:0-16947 GCA_036271575.1 Gammaproteobacteria bacterium | reverse complement strand
CTCGGTGTCCAAGAAACCGGAGCCGCTGGCGGACGCCGCCGCCTCCATCTACGTCATCACCAACGACGCCATCCGCCGTTCCGGCGCGCGGTCCGTGCCGGAAGCGCTACGCCTGGCCCCCAACCTGGAGGTGGCGCAGGCCAATGCGAATTCCTGGGCCATCAGCGCCCGTGGCTCGAACGCCACGTCCGCCGACAAGCTGCTGGTGCTCATCGACGGCCGCATCGTATACAGCCCCCTGTTCTCCGGCACCTTCTGGGAAATACAGGGCGTGATGCTCGAGGATGTGGATCGCATCGAAGTGATCAGCGGGCCGGGCGGCACGCTATGGGGCACCAACGCGGTGAACGGTGTCATCAACATCATAACCAAGAAGGCTGGCGATACCCAGGGCGCCCTGGCCAGCGCCAGCGGCGGCCGGCGCGGAGCCGACGGCGACGTGCGCTACGGCGGCCAATTCAAGGACGGTGGCAGCTACCGCGTGTACGCCATGTCCACCAACACCTATGCCGCCACCACCACTGCCGTTGCCACCCCTACTATCCCCGCCGGCACACCGACTGACGGCCTGAACATGTTGCAGCTCGGCGCCCGTTCCGACTGGTCCGGCGCGGACAGCCGCTTCACGCTGCAGGGCGACACCTATGAGAGCAATGAGGACCAATCCCTGCCCGGCGGCCGGGAGAAACTCTCGGGTCTGAATCTGCTAAGCCACTGGGACGAGACGCTGGCGGGCGGATCGGGCGTGAGCCTGCTCGCCTACTACGACCGCACCAAGCGTTTCGCGCCCACCGACTACGGCGAGACCCTCGACATCGCCGACGTGGAGTTCCAGCAGACGCTACCGGAGATCGGCGCGCAGAACCTGATCTGGGGCGCGAGCTACCGCTACGCCATGGATGACATCCAGAACCTGCCGGGTTCCACGACCGCCTTCTTCCCGGCGCAGGACTACCAGGCCTGGTCCAGTCTCTTCATCCAGGACGAGGCAGCCCTGACCGAGCAACTGCGCCTCACCCTGGGCGCACGTGCGGAACACAATCCTTACACCGGGACCGAGCTGTTACCAAACCTGCGGCTCGCCTGGAAGCTCACCCCCGATGACCTGCTTTGGGCCGCCGCTTCGCGCGCGGTGCGCTCGCCCTCGCGCCTGGATGTGAACGCGTATTCCCCGGGGCAGCCGCCGTTCTTCCTCACCGGCAACCCCGCATACATGTCCGAGGTGGCCAAGGTCTATGAGCTTGGCTTCCGTTCGCAGCCAGCGGCGCAATGGTCGTATTCAGTGACCGCTTACCACAACGACTACGATCATCTGCGCACGATCGACGTGCTGTCCATAAGTCCTTTTGCGCTGAACTTCGGCAACAACATGACGGCCACCGAGACCGGCATCGAGATGTGGGGCACCTACCAGCCCCGCGATGACTGGCGCCTGAGCGCCGGCTTCAGTGCCTTGCGGGAAGACCGTGAGATCTCCGGCGACGCTTTGCCGACCAGCATTTCCACCGAAGGCGACGACCCCACCAACTGGTGGAGCCTGCGCTCCAGCTGGGATCTCCCCGACAGCGTGCAACTGGACGTGAGCGTGCGGCACGTGTCTGCACTGCCGAGCCCGGCGCCGGACCCGGCTTCGCCGGCCTATACCACGGGCGACGTGCGCATCGGCTGGACCCGGGGGCAGTTCGAGTTCTCGCTGCTGGCGCAGGACATCTTCGGACCGGTCCACCAGGAGTTCGGACCCACCAGCACCACCTTCGGCCGCGGCCTGTACGCCAAGGTCACCTGGCGGCAATGATCCGTATGCCGCACTCATCGCTGTCGTTGCGCACACTCATATCGGTGCTGTTATGCATCTGTGCAGTCACGCCTGCGATGGCGGACCCGGAGGCGGTCGCGGCCCAACAGCGCATCGAAGCGGCCTACCTGTATAAGTTCGGCGGCTACGTGACCTGGCCGGACAAATCCTTCGCCGGCGCCGATAGCCCCATCGTCATCGGCGTGGCCGGCGCCGACGCCCTGGCGGAGGACCTGTCCACGCTGGTGGCGGGCCGCGACATCAGCGGCCGGCCGGTGCGGGTGAAGCGGATACAGCCGGACGATCCCCTGGGCGGCATCGACATCCTGTTCGTCGGCACGCGTGCCGATGCCCTGTTCTCCGCGGCGCGCGGCCTGCCGATCCTGGTGGTGACCGACGGCGACGACGGGCTGGCGCGGGGCGCCAGCGTGAGCTTCGTGCTGGTGGATGACCGGGTGCGTTTCGACGTGGCGCTGGACGCGGCACAGCAGAATGGCCTCAAGCTCAGCGCGCTCTTGCTGTCGGTGGCCCACAACGTCAGCGGGGCCAAGCCGTGACCCCTCGCATCCGCCTGCGCTCGGTCCGCCTCAAGCTGTTCATCGGCGTGCTGCTGACCAGCCTGGCGGCCATCGTCATCACCGGCGCCTCGCTGCTGGCCTACGACCTGCACAGCCTGCGCAGCACCCTCTCGGTCGACCTCAGCACCCAGGCCGAACTCATCGGCCGTGCCTGCGTGCCGGCGCTGCAGTTCGACGATCCCAAAGTGGCGCACGACAACCTGGTGCTCCTGGAGGCGCGGCCCAACATAGACGCCGCCGGGCTCTATAACGCCAAGGGCGTGCTGTTCGGCAGCTACATCCGCAGCGGCACCGCGCCGGAGACCTTCCCGGCCCTTGCCGGCGCCGACGAGGTGAGCTTCTCGGGCCAGGACATCTACGTCACGCGGCGCATCGTCTCCGACAAGGAGATCGTGGGCTTCATCTACATGCACGCCCAGTACGGCTTGTACCAGCGGGTGAAGAGCTACCTCGGCATCGTGCTGGCGGTGGGCAGCCTGGCGCTGCTGGTGGCGCTGCTGCTGTCCTTGTGGCTGCAGGTCACGGTGACCCGGCCGATCCTCGCCATCACCGGCCTCGCGCAGCAGGTGGTGGAGAAAGGCGATTACTCTCCCAGGGCAATCAAGATCACGGACGATGAGATCGGCTACCTGACGGACGCGTTCAACGGCATGCTGGGCGAGATCGGCGGCCGCACCGAGGCGCTGGAGGCCTCCAACCGGGAACTCGGCCATGAGATCGCGGAGCGCAAGGGCGCCGAGCAGGCGCTACGCAACAGCGAGAAACGTTATCGCGCCCTCGTCTCGACCCTGTCGACCGTGGTGTGGGTGGCGAACCGCGACTGGGAGTTCACGGACGACCAGGCCTCCTGGCAGACCTACACCGGCCAGACGCCGGACGAATACCGCGGCAAGGGCTGGCTCCGCGCCTTCCACCCGGACGACCTGCCGGTCCTGCAAGGCTACATCGACCGGGCCATCAAGGGCCATCAGACCTTCGAGGCGGAACTGCGGCTGTGGCAGGCGGCCTCGGCGCAATACCGCATCGTGGACCTGCGGCCGGTGGCGGTGTTCGACAGCCAGGGCGAATTCCGCGAGTGGATCGGCACCGTCACCGACATCGACGACCGGCGCCGCGCCGAAGACGAAGTGCGCCGCCTCAACGTGGAACTGGAAGGCCGGGTGCGCGAACGCACCAAGAAGCTGGAGGAGGCCAACGGCGAACTGGAAGCCTTCTCCTACTCCGTGTCCCACGACCTGCGCGCCCCGTTGCGCGCCATGGACGGCTTCAGCCAGCGCCTGGTCACCGACTACGGCCCGAAACTGGACGAGCAGGCCCACAACTACCTGAGCCGCATCCGCGCCGGCGCGGTGCGCATGGGCCAGCTCATCGAGGACCTGCTGAGCCTGTCGCGCATCACCCGTCTCGAACTGGTGCGCCGTGGCGTGGACCTGAGTGCGATCGCGCACGTGGTGCTGGCCGAACTGCAGCAGCGCGAGCCGGAACGCAAGGTGCAGGTGTCGGTGTGGGAAGGGGTGCAGGTCGAAGCGGACGTGCGCCTGGTGCGGGTGGCCCTGGAGAACCTGCTGGGCAATGCCTGGAAGTTCACCTCCAAGACCCCCGAGGCACGCGTCGAGTTCGGCATGATGCAGGAGGGCGAGCGCAAGGTGCTGTTCGTGCGCGACAACGGCGCCGGCTTCGACATGGCCTACTCGGACAAGCTGTTCGGCCCGTTCCAGCGCCTGCATGGCGTCCATGAGTTCCCCGGCACCGGGGTCGGCCTCGCCACCGTGCAGCGCATCGTGTTCCGCCACGGCGGACGCATCTGGTGCCAGGCAAAACCCGAGCTGGGCGCGACGTTCTTCTTCACGCTGCAGGAAGACGCGCGCGACGGGGCCATGTCGCATCCCGCAGCCCTTGAATCGCGCCCCGGCCACGACCAGACTACCCATTCCTGACGAGGCACCGACATGGACGAGATGATGATACTGATCGTGGAAGACAATCCGGATGACGAGGAGATGACCCTGCGCTCCCTGAGCCAGGCTGGCCTCGCCAATGACGTGCAGGTGGTGCGCGACGGCGTGGAAGCCCTCGACTTCCTGTTCGGTACCGGCCCGTATGCCGGACGGGACCTGTCCCGCATGCCGACCGTGATACTGCTGGATCTCAAGCTGCCCAAGCTCAACGGCATCGACGTGCTGACCCGCATGCGCAAGGAAGACCGCACCCGCAACATCCCGGTGGTGATCCTCACCTCCTCCAGCGAGGATGAGGACATGGTGCGCAGCTACAACTCCGGCGCCAACAGCTACGTGAGGAAGCCGGTGGTGTTCTCCGACTTCGTAGGCGTGGTGAGCCAGCTCGGCATGTACTGGCTGTTGTTGAACCAGGTGCCCGGCAAGAAGACCCTCAAGCCGTAGCGATGGGACCGCAGGCCTGAACTTCGCCGGCGCCCCGGGGTCCCAGCTATACCTGGACCACCGGACCCCGCCATGAGATCAGCTGTCTTCCTGTCGCTCGTCACCTGCCTTTGGTTACCGGCTGCGGGCGCGCTCAGCCCCGAATCCGCCGCCAAGAACCAGCCGCAGGCACCATTCCGCATCGCGGGCGACGTGTACTACGTGGGCGCCTCGGACGTCACGTCCTATCTCATCATCACGTCCCAGGGCATGATCCTGCTGGACGGCGGTTTCGCCGAGACCGCGCCCATGATCGAGAAGAACATCGCCGCGCTCGGCTTCAAGCTGACGGACGTGAAGATACTCTTGAACGGCCACGCCCATCCGGACCACGCCGGCGGCCTCGCCAAGCTGAAAGCCGATTCCGGTGCGAAGTTCGAGGCCATGGCGCAGGAAGTGCAGCCGCTGGAAAACGCCGGCCAGGGCACCTTCTACCGCGGTGACCGGCACCTCTTCGACTCCGTCAAAGTGGACCGGGTGCTGCACGACGGCGACACGGTGAGCTTGGGGCAAGTGACACTTACGGCCCACCTCACCGCCGGCCACACACCGGGCTGCACCAGCTGGAGCATGCAGGTGATGGACGGCGGCAAGCCTCACGCGGCGCTGTTCATATGCCAGCTGTCCCTGCCGGATAAGCTCCTGGGCAATCCTCTCTATCCGGATGCCGCCAAGGACTACGCCCATAGTTTCCAGGTGTTGCAGGCCCTGCCCTGCGACGTGTTCCTGGCGGAGCACGGCTCGAGCTTCGATCTGCAGGACAAATACGCGCGCCTGCAGGCGCACCCGGAAGCAGACCCCTTCATGGACCCCGCGGGCTGCAAGGCTTACCTGGACCAGTCACGCCAGGTCTTCGAGGCTCAATTGCGCGCCGAACAGGCAGCCGCGCCACGCTAGCCGGGCGTTTCCTGACGCATCCCTGTGCTATACCTAGTGGCGTCGTTCCCGGGATGGGGAGAGCGCCATGATATTGGGGATGTCCGCTGCGTCTTTCACGCTGCTGCATGTCATCATCAGCCTGGTCGGCATCGCCGCCGGCGCGGTCTGCGTCTCCGGCCTGCTGCAAGCACGGATCGAACGGAATTGGACCGCACTGTTCCTGGCCCTGACCACCCTCACCGACCTCACCGGCTACCTCTTCCATCCCTTTGCCGGCACCCCGGCGGAGATCGTGGGCTTCATCTCGCTGGCGGCCTTGGCGCTGGCCGCCTTCGCGCTGTATGGCAAACACCTCGCCGGCTATTGGCGCATCGCCTACCTGGCGGGTGCGCTATTCGCGTTGTATCTCAACTGCTTCGTGGCGGTGATCCAGGCTTTCGGCAAGGTCGCGGCGCTGAGGGCGCTGGCGCCGACACAGAAGGAGCCGCCTTTCCTCGCCGCCCAGGTGGTACTGCTGCTCGTGTTCCTCAGCATCGGCTGGTTCACCACACGCCGGTTCCGTACCGCAGCGGCCTGACCGCCGCACCCGTCCCTTCCGCAGACAACCCAGGGAGTCCCATCATGGTTTCACTCGTCCAACTCTGGCTTCCGATACTGCTGAGCGCCGTCGGCGCCTTCGTCGCCAGCAGCATCGTGCACATGGCCCTGCATAAGGTGTGGCACGGCTCCGACTACCACGGCTTCAGCAACGAAGACGAGGTGCGCGCCGCCATCCGCAAGGGCAGCGCCGCCCCCGGCATGTACATGATGCCCTGGCACACGATGGAGCAGATGAAAGACCCAGCGATACAGGCCAAGTTCAAAGAGGGACCGGTGGGCCTGCTCATGCTGCGCGCGCCGGGTTCCGTCAACATGGGCAAGAGCCTCGGCCTCTGGTTTGGCTTCTGCCTGCTGGTGGCGATCTTCGCAGGCTACATCGCTGGGGCGACGCTGCCGGCAGGCACTGAGCCCGGCCAGGTGTTCTGCATCGTCAGCACTGCCGCCTTCATGGGTTTCGGCTTCGGCACACTACCCAACCACATCTGGTGGGGCGAGCCCCTCAGCTCCTCCGCCAAGAACCTAGTGGATGGCATCTTATATGCCGTCGTGACGGGCGCCGTGTTCATGTGGCTATGGCCCCACGCGGGCTGAACTCCGGGGGGCCGGCGGGCGGCGAAGCTGCGTCGGCCGGCCCTATTTTCTAGGTACTTCTCCCGATGTGCCGGGTATCGGCACTCGGGGATAATCGCGCCCTAGCGCGTGCCTGACGACTCATGCCTCATCGGGGTACTCCATGCCTTTCCCGTTCTTCTCACGCCGCCCTGCGCCGCCCACGGTGACGGTCCCGCCGCCGCCCGCCTACGATCCGGACCTGATCCCCGCCCTGCAGAGCGAGCACACTGTGTTGCTGGCCTTGCTGCAACAGGTCCGGCAGGCGGCCAAGGACGGGCGTTACCTGGACGTGAATGCGGGCTTGCAGCGTTTCGAGATCGCCTACAAGGCGCATCAGCAGCGCAAGGAGCGGCAGCTGCTGCCGTATATGGAGCAGCACATGCAGTTGGAGCAGGGCAAGACCCTCCTGCGCAGCCTGTCGGGCAGCAGCACGCTCACCGAGCGTAGCGTGCAGGGCTTCCTCCGGCACTACGCGGCCTCCCCTATATCCGACCTCAACCTGAAACGCTTCGGCCGGGAGCTGGATGGGATCATCGCGGAACTCAGCCACCGCCTGGACACCGAGACCACCTCCCTCCACGGCCTGTATCAGCCCGTCCACCTGTACTGAAAGACCCGTAAAACCGGGGCTTTGACAGCACCGTCCGCTCTGCTATATTAAGCAAGTCATAACTTGCTTTAATAGGGAGATGGCCATGTTCCTCGTCTACGCTGCAATCCTCTTCGCTTTGGGGGCCCTGGGCGGCCTGTATCTCGCGACCTTGAGCTTCAAGGGCAAGAGCCTGCCCATGGGCGTGGCCGTGCTGCACGGCCTGTTCGGCGCCACGGGCCTGGTACTTTTGATCGTGGGGGTACTGGCGGGAATGGGCGGCGGCACGGCGCGTATCGCCCTGATCCTGCTGCTGGTCGCAGCCCTGGGCGGCTTCTACCTGCTGAGCTTCCACCTGCGCAAGCAGACCCATCCGCGCGCGGTGATCGTGGTGCACGCGCTGGTGGCGGTGATCGGCTTCCTGACCCTGGTGACTGCGATCCTGCAGGCCCAGGCGCCGGCGGCCTAAGAGCTCCTTGTCATGCAGGGCCTGCGCATCGGCGGACATCCGCTGCATCCGGCATTGGTGCATTTCCCGGTCGCCTGCTGGACCGCGGCACCTCTGCTGGATCTCGGCTGGCTGCTGACGCAGGCCCCTGCCTGGTGGCAGGCCTCGTTCTGGTGCGTCGCGATCGGCGTGGTCATGGGTTTGCTCGCCATGTGCGCCGGTCTCATGGATCTCATGTCCCTCGCCGCGGACCATCCCGGCCAGGCGGCGGCACAGCGTCACATGCTGCTGATGGGCACGGCCTGGTGTGTGTACGTGGCGGTGCTGCTCCTGCAGCGGCCGGACCGGATGCCGACGCCCGTGCAGGCCTGGGGCGCGCTGGGCCTGTCCGCGGCGGGTTTCCTGCTGCTGGCCATCGGCGCCTATCAGGGCGCGCGTCTGGTATATGATTTCGGCGTCGGTCAGAACCGCCGTCCACGCCCATGAAATCCGCTGCTACCGCCAACCTGCCGGAATCACGCCGGCACATCCTCGACCTGCTCAAGCGCCGCGGCGATGCGACCGCGGGCCAGGTCGCCGAACACTTAGGCATGACCCGCGAGGGCGCGCGTCAGCAGTTGCAGCTGCTGGAACAGGAAGGCTGGATCGCGCGCGGCGAACGCGCCGCAGAAGGCCCGGGGCGGCCGGCGGTGAGTTTCCGCATCACCCCTGCCGGCGATCACCTGTTCCCGAAGAGCTACGACCAGCTCTCCATGACGCTGGTGGACGCGGTGGCCGAGCAACTCGGCCCTGCGGCCCTGGCCAAGCTCCTGGAGGCCATCACCGAACAGCAGGTCAAGCACTGGGAGCCCAAGCTCGCCGGCCTCACCCTGCCTGAGCGCATCAAGGCGCTTAAGGACATCTACGTGGAGGATGATCCCCACACTTCCATGCGCAAGGACGCGCGCGGCTACGTGCTGGTGGAACGCAATTGCCCGTTCCTGAACGTGGCCATGCGCCGCCCGCAGCTCTGCGCCATCACTGTGAATACGCTCACGCGCCTGTTGGGCGTGAAAGTGCTGCGCGAGGAGCGCTTCCAGAACGGCGACCGGCGCTGCGTATTCCGGGTGCTGGAAGACCAGCCGGTGGATCTCGGCAGCTATCGCTTCGAACTGGAACAAGCCGCCTGAGAGCACGCCTCCGGCGCGGCAGCACTCACGCAGGCACCGCCCCCGTCTTCAAGGAGAGAACCATGAGACTCACCGCCCCGTCACCCGCCCCCGCCCTCGATCTCACGGACATCTACGGCGACCCGGTGCGCATCGGCGAGGGCCGCCGCACCCTGTTGTGCTTCTTCCGCGATGCGGCCTGCCCGTTCTGCAACTACCGCATCTATGAGCTGACACAGCAGCACAAGGGTCTCCTGGCGCTCGGCCTCGACATCGTGGCGGTGTTCGCATCGAGCGACGGGGAAGTGAAGCGTTTCGTGGCGCGTCACCCGCGGCCCTTCGCGGTGGTGGCGGACCCGACCGCCACCGCGCACCTGCGCTATGGCATCGAGCGTTCGTTCCTGCGCAAGCTCAAGGCGGTGTTCACGCGCGTGCCGACCCTGCTCAAGGGCCTGAGCATCGTGGGGCTGGCGGGCTTGAAGACCAACAACCTGATGCCGGCGGATTTCCTCATCGATGAGGAAGGCCGTATCGTCGAGACCTACTACGGCAGCGATGCCGGCGACCGCATCCCCTTCGAACGCGTGGAGCTATTCCTGGCGCGCGGGCTGATCAAGCGCAGCAGCAACTCATCCGCGCAGGGCGTGCGCAGCGCCGCCTGAGAGCCCGCTCCGAGGGTGGCGCTATGGCGTCGCCGGTACTGCGTAACTGTCGTTGCTGCGGTCCATGTCCGGCAGCAGGTGGCGCGGGTCCAGCATCGCCGACTTCACCGCCGCCGTGCCCGGCACCGTGAAGGTGATGCTCTTGTGCAGCATCCAGGTCTCCACCGGGATGCGCAGCTCACGCTTGCTGCCATCCACGTAGTCCACCTCCAACGTGGTGGGCATCACCAGCTTGCGGTAGTTGGCCAGCGTCACCAGGGCGCCCTTGCTCCAGCCCCCGTCCGCTGGTTTCACCCCGGTCACCGCCTGGTCCAGCGGCCAGTTGTGCTGGTACCAGCCGCGCCAGAACCAGGACAGGTCCTCGCCTGCATCGCTGTCCATGAAGCGGAAGAAGTCCGAGGGCTTGGGATGCTGGAACGCCCAGGCGGCGATATAGCGGTGGAAGGACGCGTCGAAACGCTCCGGCCCCAGGATCACCTCGCGCAGCAGCACCAGGCCGTAGGCCGACTTGAAGTAGGTGATGGGGTGGCGGTACTTCTCCAGGACCAGTTCCGACGTGGTCAGCGGCGGCGGCGCGTCCGGGTCGGCGATGATCGGGACCAATTCCTCCGCTGGATTTCCCTTGCCGGGCGCGTATTCGCTGTCGCGCTTGGGGGCAAACTCGCCGTGGTTGAAGGCGTCCGCCTCATAGACGTCGATGAAAGTGTTGAACCCCTCGTCCATGAAGGCGTCGCGGCGCTCGTCGCTGCCCACCACCATGGGGAACCAGTTGTGGCCGATCTCATGGGCGACGACCCAGTGCAGCAGGGCGCCCTCGGCATCCTTGGCGTCGAAGGTGATGCCGGGATACTCCATGCCGCCGGCGGTGCCGGCCTCGTTGATGGCCACGGGATAGGTGTAGGGGAACCACTGCTTCGAGAAGTACTCCACCGAAGCCTTCAGATACTCGGTGGCCCGGCCCCAGGCCTGGTCGCCGGCGCTCTCTACCGGATAGGCGGACATGGCGAGAGCGGTCTTGCCCTGCGGCAAATCGATGCGGGCCGCATCCCACACATAGGCTTTCGACGCGCCGAAGGCCACGTCGCGGGTCTGCTTCATCTGGAAATGCCAGGTGAGGTCGCCCGTCTGCACGGGACGGCTGGCGGGATCGGTCACCTCCTCGGGCGAGCGGATCATGACCGTGGCGTCGCTGTGACGCGCCTGCTCCAGGCGCTGGCGTTCCTTGGCCGTGAGCACGGCTTGCGGATTCATGAGCTCGCCGGAACCCACCACGATCATGTCCCAGGGCACGGTGACGCTGTAGTCGATGTCGCCGTATTCCAGGTAGAACTCCTGGTTGAGGAAGGGTGCGGTGTCCCAGCCGCGCACGTCGTCGTAGACGCACAGGCGCGGATACCACTGGGCGATCTCGAAGATGTCACCGTTCTTGGAATGATCCACGTCGGTGCGGTTGCCGAAAGGGCCGGGCACGGTGTGGTGCCAGCGGATGCGCAACTGGATGCGGCCGTCCTTGGGGCGTAAAGCCTCGGGCAGGGTCACCTGCATGCGGGTGTCCACCACGTCCCAAGCGGCGTGCTGGGACAGCTTGCCTTCGAGGATGTCCACGGACTCGATCTTGTAGCCGTCGGTGAACTGCTTGGGGAAGCTCTCATCGGCGAAGGCGCCGCGGGCATCGGTGCGATAACGGTCCTGATCCAACTGCAGCCACAGCACCGGGAGCGCATCCGGGCTGTGGTTGGTGTAAGTGATGGTCTCCTCGCCGGTGAGCATGTCGCTCGTGGGATCGAGCTTGGCCTTGATGGAGTAATCGACGCGGTTCTGCCAGTAGCCGGGGCCGGGCACGCCGGCCGCGGACCGCTGCGGCGAGGCGGGCTGCGGATACACGAAGGGCGCGAAGCTCTCGCGCGGCTCGAAGTCCGGCGCCGACGCAGCAAACACGGACAGGGAGCAGGCCGCAGTGGCGGCCGCCAGCATCAGGCGCGAGAAAGACATGGGGATTTCCTTGGGCGTAAGGTCTTAAGCTTGCGGATTATGCTGTGCACCGGCGCCGCGCGGCAACGTCGCGGCGGTGACAACCAGGGATGGAGTTAGTTCCGTCTCGATCGCCGATGCGCGCGGACTCAATCGAACAGCTGAGTGAAGTCCTGGCCCTGCGCCACCTTGTCCACCAGCCCGGTGACGGCCTTGGGGCCGCCGTGTTCCATCATCCACATCACGGTCTTGCAGGCGGACTGCGCGTAGAGCATGTCGCCTTCCTGTTGCAGTTCCTCCTGCCACTCCGTGGGCGTGGCCGGCATGTCCGGGAAGGAGCCCGCCTTGCAGCGGTCACCATGCCCCGGCGGCAGGATATAGGCCGGATCGTCCGCCACCACCACCGCCACACCTTCGTCGAACCACATGGGTACGGCGCCCAGATTGAATTTCCAGAAGCCCACCCGTCCCTGCAGTTCGGCGCGCGACAGGCCGGCGGCGATGTACACGGGGTTCACGCCCTGGGACGCGACCTCGAGAGAGAAGGACCCCAGGGAACCGACGCCGGTACCGGGCACTCCGCCCAAGCGGTGATAGCAGGCGTCATCGGCGCAGATCAGGATGCGCGGCCGGTGCCGCAAGGCGCCATAGAACACGGTGGCACGGGTCAGGGCTTCCGTGACCGTGGCGCGGACACGGGTACGCTGGGTCCCATCCATGCTCGACTGCACATAGATGCCGTCGCCGGTATCAACCAGGCCGAAACATTGGGGACAGGCCGCAGCAGCGGCCGGCCGCACCATGAGCGTGAGGATGCCGGCGGTGATGAGCGCCAGCAGCAACAGCCAGATGACCCCCTGCACTATCCCTTTCATCCCTGCCCCCTCATCCATCCGTGCAGTCTATAGCCGGCGCAACCTCGCCACCACCGCCAGTGTGTCGCGCGAATGCGGCATCACCATGAGCTGGCTGAACCCGGGATGACCGGCGCTCTCCGGCAACCACAGACTGTGCTCCGCGACCAGCTGCCACTCGGCGTTGCCGCGCATCTTCAGCGCCACGTTGCCGGCGATGCAATGGCAGAACAAGGTCTCCAGCCCCGGCTCCCACACGAACTCCACGGGCGCGCCGGCGATCACCTCGCACTCATGGTGCAGGCGCTCGCGCGCGCTCATGACGTTGAAGTCCCGTACCGGGCCGCCCAAGAGGCGCCCGCGCGTCGCCCAGTCGCCGGAGAAGGACGCCGCATGGCCGGGTCCGGCCAGGCGCTGCGGCGCGGCGGCACCGTCGAAAGTGAGTTCCATGCCCTCGCCCCTGGTCACCACCAGGGTGCGGTCATAGCCGGGGAAAGACGAGAAATCACCGTCCTCCACCACATCAGCCATGCTGAGACGCCAGTCGAAGGGGCGCTCCGCCAGGTCGGCGTGGGCGGGGTGGATGGCGAGTTCGGTGGTGGCGCCGCGCCCGTTCTTCCAGGGCATCAGCTTGTAGTCGGCCGGTGCAAGGAGACGAGCGGAGAGGCGCGGGCCGGACATCTATTTCTGATACTTGGACTCGTAGGCGAGTCCGGTGAGAAGAGTATTTATCGTCCGTAGCAGTGATTCGCGCAACGGCACGCGATGCGATGCCATGTCCGGCGCGGCCAGTGCCTCGCGCATGCCGCCGGCGGGCTCGGCGAGGTGCTGGAAACCGATCACCAGCACGTGGATCTGCTGCAGGAGTTCTGCGCCTTGTCCGGGCTTCAGGAACAGCGCGCGCTTCTCCAGCAAGGCGCCGGTGGTGCGGCGCCGCTCATCGAGCCAGACGCGGAACTTGCGCGCCGTGGCTGCGTCCACGTTGCTCTCGAGCTTGGTATGCAGGATGGCGATGAGCCGCAGGAGTTCCGGCCGGCTCACCAGGGAGTCGCCCATGAGCTTCAGGAAACCCGCCACGCTGGCGTCGCCACCGGGTTGCAGGCCCTGGTCCAGCTCCTCGAACCAGGCCTTGAGCTGGTCCGTGTAGATGGCAAGGAACATCTCTTCCTTGCTCTTGAAATAGAGATACAGAGTGCCCTTGGCGACGCCCGCTTCATCGGCGGTGTCGGCCATGCTGAGCGAGTCGTAGGGAGTGAGCGTGAAACGGTGTGCCGCCACCTTCAGGATATCGGCGCGGCGCGCTTCCTTCTGGACATCCGTGACGGCTCGGGATTTAGGCATGGGCGACACTCTTAATGACCCGTGGTCATTAAATACTGACCAAGGGTCAGTTGTCAATGCCCCTTTTCACTCCGGCACGAGCCAGCGGACCTCGAAACGCTCTGCATCAAGCACAGGCACCAGCGCCGCAAGGCAATCGCGAGCTTCCTCGTCCAGCTTATAAGGCGGGTTCACGATGAGCATGCCGGTCCCCGACAACGCTCCTTCCTGGGGCGACAGGTGCAGTTCCGTGAGCAGGATCTTGCGCAGGCCGGACTGCTCCAGGCGTCGCAGGAAACGCCGGCGCGCCGAATCGTCCTTGATGGGATACCACAGGGCGTAGACCCCCGTGGGCCAATGCCGGTAGGCGGCGATCAAGGCCGCGGCGGCGGTCTCGAACTCGTCTGCCTTCTCATAGGGCGGATCCATCAAGACCAGGCCGCGGCGCTCCTTCGGCGGGGTGAGCGCCTTCAGCATCTCGTAACCGTCCCGCTCGTGGATTGCGGCGGCCTTGTTGCCCTGCATCTCGCCGCGCAGCAGATACGCCTCTTCCGGGTGCAGCTCCGCCAGCAGCAGCCGCTCCTCTGGACGGGCCAGGGCCGCGGCGATGCGCGGCGAACCGGGATAGACCCGTGGCAGCGTGCCTTCGGGCAAGTCCGGATTGAGGGCCGCCACGATGCGGCACAGGCCTGCCGCCGCAGCCGGCAACTTGTCCCGGACGGGCCAGAGCCGGCCGATGCCGCCCAAGGCCTCGCCGGTGCGTTGCGCGGCCTCGGAATGCAGGTCATAGGCCCCGGCCCCGGCATGGGTATCGAGGTAGGCCCAGGGCGCGGGTTTGCGGTTTAACGCTTCCAGCAACATGACCAGCAGCGCGTGTTTCACCACGTCGGCGAAGTTGCCCGCATGGAAGCCGTGGCGGTAGTTCATGCGCCGATGATGGCACAGGCATTGGTATGATGGGTCACCCGCGGCGGAAGCGCTCGATGCCAATATTCAAGAGACTGACTGCGCTCCACTGGTTGCTGATCGCGATAGGCGGCCTGTGCCTGGTCTCGATGTTCAACCATGGCCCGGTGCCCTCCATGGAACCGCGGTTCGCGGAATCCGTGCGCGAGATGCTGGCGCGCCACCAGTACTTGGTGCCCATCAAGAACGGCGTGCCCTACATCGAGTACCCGCCGCTGTATTTCTGGCTCTCGCTGGCCGCCTCCTGGTTCGGCCTGCCGCTCGAAGCTGCCATCCGCGTACCGGCCTATGCCGCCTTCCTGCTGTGGATCGTGTGGTTGTCCCGGCTGCAGAAGGAACTCTTCCCCACCTGGCCCAAGTGGCTCCTGCCCGTGACCGGCGCGGCCCTGCCCGCGGTCATCTACAACTTCTTCATGGCCCAGTCGGACTCGCTCTTGATCCTGGGCACGCTCATCGCCTTCACCGGCTACATCCGCATCCGCACCGACCCGCCGCTGCGCAAGTTCCCCTGGGAATTGTGGCTGGGCGTGGCGCTCGCCACCGCTGCCAAGGGCCCGGTGGGGCTGA
Source organism: Gammaproteobacteria bacterium (assembly GCA_036271575.1). GTDB lineage: Bacteria > Pseudomonadota > Gammaproteobacteria > Natronospirales > REEB76 > DASUBN01. The sequence goes on along the minus strand of DATBAJ010000040.1, from coordinate 1,517 downwards.
TCGTGACCCTGCCGGTCATGGCGATCGAGATCGCGGCCACCGCATTCTTCAGCCTGCAGGCGGATACCGGCGAGCCGCGGGGCTTCGTGTACCGGACGGGCCTTTGCATGAAGGAGATAGCACGTATGTCGCCTCTGCGCGGCATCCTGCTATCGCTCATCGGCGTCGTGCCCTGGTATATCGCGACGGGTCTTGCCGTGAACTGGGCCTTCGTGCAGGCGGTGCTGGTCTACCAGAACTTCACGCGCTTCTTCGTGGGCTTCGACCACCTGCAGCCCTGGTGGCTGTACGTGCAGACCGTATGGGGCGACTTCGCGCCCTTGAGCCTGCTGCTGCCCTTCGGCCTCTACTACGGCTTCCGCTACGCACGCCGCGAGTTCCGCTGGCGCCTGCTCATCATCTGGACCGTGTGGACCGTGCTGTTCTTCACCCTCTCCGCCTCCAAGCAGAGCAAGTACATCCTGCCGGCGGCGCCGGCGATCGCCCTGCTCGCGCTCGCCGCCATCGAACCGGTGTTCAAGACCGACAAGCTGCACGGCGTGGTGCGCGGGATCCTGGGCGGAGTCTCGGTGTTCCTGCTGGTGGTATTCACTCTGGGCATCTTCCTCTGGGTTCCAGCCCACAAGAAGAGCATCGGCGGCGTGGGCGGTTTCGAGCACCTGAAAGAAGCCATGGCCGACAAGCCAGGGCGCATCATCAGCTTCCAATGGCCCCGCGCCATGACGCTCTATGAACTGGGCGCACCCATGGGCTACGTGTATTCCAGCCGCGAACTCTATGCCGAGATCCACGACGGGCGCATCAAGCCCGGCGACTACATATTGTTGGCGGACAAGTACCTGCCGCTCGGCACCGAGCAGGACCCGACCAAGCTCGTGCCTGCGCCTTCCTCTAAGTATTTCGAACAGGTCCTGAAGACCCGCGCCGAGGACACCATGGTGCTGTACCGGGTGAAACCGGAGGCGGCGACCATGCCCCTGCCCCAGACGCCGGAGCCACTACCACTGCAATGGTGGCAGCAGTTTGATACGGACTGACTATTTCTTTTGGTTAGTCGCCGGTTTTGGTGCGGGGGGCGGTGAAGAAGGCGGCCCCTGATTTGTAGTCGGAGTCGGCTTTGTAACTCCCCCCTTAATCACTTCACCTAGAGTAGTGGTTCCCCTATTTTCTGGCTTCTTGAGCATTTTCAGCCTCCCATTGAGAGTTCGAAATTTCCTCGATATTAAACTTCCCTATCGCTTTAGATAAATATACCGAAGGGACCGAATAATATTTCTCCGAATCTTTATAAGAATAAACAGTCACTTGTGAAAGAACGATTTCTTGAATGAGATCATTTTCGGAATAAGAAACCAACAACCCTTCGTAAGTCAAATTATTTTCTATATCTCTAACGTATAGCCAATTCCTATTCTGAAGGAAGAAAGAATATAAGTTCTCATCGCCATATTTATTGGAAATATTGAAACGCAGTGCGATGCGATGAAAAATCTTGTGAGTAAATATATAGACAGCAA